>JAUYIV010000130.1 GCA_030688105.1 Actinomycetota bacterium
GAAGTCGCCGAAGCCGGAGGGTCCCACAGTGAGGTAATACGGGCCTGGCTGCGGATTCTCGATGGCGACCACCTCGTCGGCTGTCCCATCCTCGTTGGACCTCCAAAACTCGCGGATGTGGTACTGAACCGCGTCGAGGAACCCGTAGCCGACGTTCAAGACGAGGTCGGCGCCGAGCCCGGTCAACTCGAACGAGATGCTGCCGAGTCCCTCGGGGACCTGAACCCAGAAACATCGGATAGGGCGGTCGTCATCGATCTCCGCAGCGATCGTCGACCCGAGGCCCACCTCCTCTGGCGGCGGGTTCTCACAAATGAGGTCGCGCCCGCCGGGCTGGGTGGTCGACGTACCGCCAACCGAGGGAGTCGTGCCCTGCGCCCCCGTTGTCGTGGATGCGTTGCCGAGGGAAGGGGCAACGTCGCCTCCGCAAGCACTCGAGAGCAGCAGGGCCGCCGTGGCCGTCGGGATGATCAGGCGACGCGGTCGGTGTCTCATCGTTGCGTCCCGTGTCGGAGATGCCGGGCTCAGACCAAACCTAGTCCACGAACTCCGGGTGCGCCTGCACGGGGCGATGGAACTGAGCCGGCCTCGATGAGTGTTGAGACTGCGCGACAGCGTGGGGAGGAGGCCCTCCGGGCGGGTGATTGAAATGCTCGGAGGGTGATCGAAGCCCCTCGATACTCGGTGATGGGTTATCGCCGAGCAGAGGAGGGGCCCCGATGAGTCCGGATGCTTGTCGAAGCCGGGTGATACTGAGCACTTCTGGCCGGTCGAAAACTGCGCGGGGTCCTAGGAAGGGATGCAGTTGACGACGACCCTCGGGTCCTTGCCGGACTTGAGGAGGAAGGGGTGTACCGGGTGCAGGACTGGGCTGAGGTCCATCGGCTGTGGCGGCGGGAGGGCTGGGCGAAGACGGATATCGCCGAGAAGCTGGGGCTGAGCCGTAACACGGTCGACCGGCTGCTGAGCCTGGCGGCGCCACCGAAATATCGACGCCAGCGGCGGGCATCGAAGCTGGATCCCCACAAGGCGATCATCGTCAAGATGCTGGACAAGGACTCCGATGTGGCTGCCACGGTGATCCTCGAGCGGGCACGCCGCCAGGGCTATGGGGGCGGATCACCTGAAGGACTACCTGGGTGGGGTCCGTCCCTTCTTCGTGGAGGCGAAGTCCCGTCAGCGCACCAGCTATCTGCCGGGGGAGGTCGTTCAGACGGACTGGTGGAAGACGGGGATCTGGGTATCGGTGACGTCGACTACTCGCTGCCACCCGGAAATACGGGTCGTCGGGTGCAGGCTCGGGTCTCCACCTCGGAGGTGGTGACTGCGAAGGATCCGAGCTCGCCCGTCACCGCCGCGTGCGCGAGTGGCCGATGGCCAGGGCTGGGTCAAAGTACCGTGGGCGGTGTTGGTCTCCGTTCTCGGTGATCCCTTCGTAGTACCCGACTGGGACTCGGTCGGACATTCGCGGGTGGTGGTCTGCCTTTCTGAAAATTTGCGTGGTCGACGCACCACGCGTTGCTCGCGGAATACCGCTCGGTAGGCAGGAAGACATGCCCGGGGGGTGGTGGATCGGGGCTCTTCGATCGTGGTGCCCCATTCCCGCCCGCCTCGCGTCCATGACGAGGGGGCGGCCCTGTTGGGGGCCTTGCGGGTCGAGCCGGTGATCCTTGGTCCCCGCAGACCAGAGTCCAAGCGTCAGGTGGAGCGGACCATCGGCGACCTGAAGACCTCCTTCCTGCCCTTGCGGGACTTTTCCGAGCCGAGGGCCGGGAACGAGGAAGGGGCCGGGTTGACCCGGCCCCTTCCCTAGCCTGCCCAATGCCTCTCAGCAGAGCAGCCCGTTGTTGTAGGCGTCGAGGATGGCGGCCAGCTGGTGGGCCAGCGCCGCCTGTTCGGCGTCACCGGTGTTGGCGTTGCCCTTCCCGTTGCTGTTGCCGCCCTTGAAGTAACTGCCGGTGCCGTTGAAGTTGATGTCGTCCAGCAACTGCTGGGCATCGGCCATCGCCTGTGTCGCTGCGGCACACGTGCCGGCTCCGGCATCGACGTTGAGCTGGGCAGCGAGCAACTGAGCGGCGAGAGCGAAGGCGGCGTCACCAGCCCTCTTCTTGCCGTTGTTGATGTCCCTCTTGTCGAGGATGCTCACCGCGTCTTCGCAGTTGTCGATCGTCAGATCGCCGATCGTCTGCGGCAGCAGGTCGTCGACCAGGTAGAACCCCTCGGCAGCGCCACCGTTGTTGGCGGCTGTGGCCGCCTGGTTGCCGTTGGTGCACGTGCTCCAGTTCTTCCAGTAGCCGATCGTGCGCTGACCACCACCGGGGGGCGGGGTGTTCTCGATGCCGATCGCCAGAGCCTCGCCTGCTCCGAGTGTGAAGTCGTAGCAGAGCACTCCGAAGTTCTCCGGTATCGGATCGGTGGCGTGAGGGTTGTACGGGAAGATCTCGGTCTCGCCCGCACCGAACACTCCGTCGCCGTCGGCATCGATCCACCAGGTCGAATCCCACCCGGCGGGAACCGCGTCTTCGCAGACCGTATAGGTCGCATTCGGGTTCAGTTTCACGCCGTCGAACAGCAGCCCGTCGGCGTCGCCGAGAGTGCTGTCACTGGCGATCGGCGTCCCGCCCAGGAAGCCCGATCCGGTCCCGATCCGCGGTCCGCTGAAGATGTAGAAGTCGACGTCGATCGTCGGATCCACAGCCCCACCGAAGCGTTTGTCGACCGTCACCATGGCCTTCGCCGTGTTGACGATGGTGCAGGTGACCCCGGTCTCCCCCTCGTCGAGGGTGACCGTCGAACCCACCAGCGATCCACCGTCACACGACCAGGCGCTGGCGACATAGTCGCCGGGCCCGCTCTCCGCCAGGTCGTAGCCCTGGTTCGAGTACACGGTCTCGAAGATCCCAGACCCGCCGGCGGTGGAGATGTCGCGGTCGTCGAAGGGAGCCGCCGCATCGGCGGTCAGCGTCCAGTCATCGGCCACCGCATCCCCACCATCGTCGTTGGTCACCGACTTGACCAACTTGAGGGTGGGGGCGACGTCGTCGTTGACGATGGTGCAGGTGATCCCGGTCTCCCCCTCGTCGAGGGTGACCGTCGAACCCACCAGCGATCCACCGTCACACGACCAGGTCCCGGCGGTGTATCCGGCCACCGTGGTCTCCGCCAGGTCGTATCCGGCGTTGGCGAAGACGGTCTCGAAGACCCCGGATCCGCCCAGGTTGGAGAAGTTGCGGCCATCATCGGGCGCCGCCGCCGTCGCCGACAGCGTCCAGTCATCGGCCACCGCATCCCCACCATCGTTGTTGGTCACCGACTTGACCAGCTTCAGGGTGGGGATCAGGCCGTTGGTGAACGTGCACGTCACCGTCTCGTCGGCGTCGAGGTTGATGGTGGCGGTGGCCGTCTCGAGATCGACGGTCGAGTTGGCGTCGTCACAGATCAGGTTTGTCAAGTCCCAACCCGCCTCGGCGAGCTCGGTGACGGTGCGACCATAGAAGTCGGAGCCCGCGAGCAGGTCCTCGTACACGACCTGATCTGGATCCGTCCCGCTGGTGTCGATCAAGAAGCCGGCGTCGGGCAGACCGACGGCGGTGAAATCGAACTCCTCATCGGCCCCGACGGCGACCTTCTCGATGATGATGGTCCCGGTGGGGAACACCGCGCCCGCGGCCATCGAGCGGTCCTGATTGCCCAGGTTGTTGAGGTTCCAAGCGATGGTCCGCATGTGGTAGGGAGACCCACTCACGCCCGAGGCGGAGTTGCCGTCACCCCAGGTATCGGCTTCGGCGATGTGGCCGCCCCAAGCCAGCACTGCGGTCTCGCTGTCGACGGTGAAGGTGATCGCGATGCGGGTCTCGGAGTTGGCCGCGGTCAGGTCACCCTGCGTCGTGTATTCGATGTTGGTGATCGTCCCGCCGAAGAGGGTCATCAATCGCTCGCTCGCAGGCAGCGCACTGAAGGTTGTGTTGGGCTCTCCCGGAACCGGTGATCCGGCCGAGCTGGGCGCGGGGATGGCGAAGCTCGAGGTGGTGTATCCGGCGTCCAGGGTCACCCCGTCGATGGGATCGATGGGCTCGGCGGCGTGGCCGAAGCCGGCATGAGGCTCGAGACGGTCGTAGTGGGTGAGGAAGTCGAGGGCATGGGCCCCCGAGTGCTTGATGTCGTAACCGAGCTCGATGGTGATGACCGTCCCATCGGTGGGAAGGTGGGTCATGACCGCCCGGTAGGGGATCGAGTAGCCCTCGATGAGGTGTGCCTGGCTCGCGCCGACGTTTCCGTTGACCCATCCACTCGCGCCGCCGAGGTCGAGGCAGTCGTTCGGTGTGTCCGGAGTCCCGTTGCGGCATTGCTCCAGATCGACCGCGGGGGGAGCATCGGTGAAGGTGACCTGGGCGATGGGAGATTGCGACCAATCACCGTCCCAGCTCGCCGGATACACCCGCGCCGTGTACAAGCCCTCGATGCCGTTGAGCTGGTAGTCGTAAGCGAGGTCGCTGTCTTGACCCGTGGCGACCAGATCCCATCCCGCCGCGAAGGAGCCGTCGCCGAGCACTATCGAACCATCGGGACGGAGGACGGGAAGGGCATACGTCGTGTCTGCGGCGTAACCGGACCCCGTGATGTGAACGACCGCCCCGGGGGCATAGTCGGCCTTGTCGGTTTCGAGCGTCGGACTGGCGGCCGCAAGGGTCATTCCCGCGAAGAACAAGCCTACGGAGAGAAGCAGCGTCAGCCGGATGCGGCGTCGTCGACTCGATGGCCGTGACCGATACCCAACACTCGACGCGCGGCGAATACGAGCAAACGCGGACATGCTGCCTCCAGAGACGACCGACACTCCCACTGAGCCGGACTATACATATCCACAGCCCACCGTGTCGGGGCCGTAGTGGGTCGGTTTGAGTCCGGCGAAACGAAGGGAACGCCCCCGGTCCCCGCGCGGTTTCGTAACATGACCACTCCGGGGATGTAGCTCAGCCCGGCAGAGCACCTGGTTTGCATCCAGGGGGTCAGGGGTTCGAATCCCCTCATCTCCACAGGAGAGATATCAGATGTCAGATCTCAGATCTCAGCAGCTGACAGCTCTTCGGCTGAACGCTCCTGACATCTGATATCTGACGTCTGACATCTTTGAGGGAGGGCTGGGGACTCCAGACAACCACCCCCACAGGAGGAGTCGAGAAATGCGCAGCGCAGTGATCGTGGATGCGGTCCGGACTCCCACGGGCAGGCGGAACGGTGTCTACAAGGACATCCATCCCGTCGACCTGGCCTCGATACCGCTCGAGGCCCTCGTCGAGCGCAACGGCCTCGATCCGAGCCGCATCGACGACGTCATCCTCGGCTGCGTCATGCAGACCGGTGAGCAGGGACTCAACATCGCTCGCAACGCGGCTCTCGCCGCCGGCTTCCCGGAGGAGGTCCCCGGCACCACGGTCGACCGGCAGTGCGGCTCGGGCCAACAGGCGGCGCATTTTGCCGCGCAAGGCGTGATCGCCGGCGCCTACGACATCGTGATCGCCGGGGGCGTCGAGTCGATGACCAGGGTGCCGATGGGGATCACCGCCTCCCAGGGCCCCGGCTTCCCGTTCGGACCGAAACTGCTCGAGCGCTACAGCCAGGGCCTGGTTCCGCAGGGGGTCTCCGCGGAGATGATCGCCGAAAAATGGGGGGTCTCCCGGGAGCGGCTCGACACCATCGCCCTCGACTCGCACGTCCGGGCCGCCAAAGCCACCTCCGAGGGACGGTTCGAGAATCAGATCGTCCCCGTGGAGGTCGACGGCGAGATGATCGCGCGCGACGAGGGAATCCGCGAGGACACCTCGATGGAGGCGCTTGCCGCGTTGAAGCCTGCCTTCAAGCCCGACGGCAAGATCACCGCCGGCAACTCATCGCAGATCTCCGACGGGGCCGCGGCCCTCCTCATCATGGTGGAGGAGAAGGCCGAGGAGCTCGGGCTCACCCCGATGGCGAGGTTCCACAGGTTCGCTCTCGCCGGGACCGACCCGGTGATGATGCTCACCGGACCGATCCCGGCCACTGCGAAGGTCCTCGACAAGGCAGACCTCCCGCTCGACGACGTGGACCTCTTCGAAGTGAACGAAGCCTTCGCCTCGGTGATCGCCGCCTGGCTCGACGAGACGGGCGTCGACTGGGAAAAGGTGAACGTCAATGGGGGAGCGATCGCCCTCGGCCATCCGTTGGGATGCTCGGGCGCCCGCCTGATGACGACCCTCGTCCACGAGATGCGCCGTCGCGGCGCCCGTTGGGGCCTGCAAGCGATGTGTGAGGGCGGGGGCATGGCCAACGCCACATTGCTCGAACTCGTCTGACATGGACGCGGTCGACGTGGTGATCGCCATCGCGATCGGGGTTTCGATCATGGCGCTCGGTCGGTGGGGCGTGAAGCTGCTCGCCACCCCGGCGCCGGCCGAGCCGGACCCCGACGACATCGTGGACGTCGAGCGCCCCTTCCGATGCTCGGTGTGCGGCATGCGGTTGACGGTCACCCACGCCCAGGGGGAGGACGTGGCCGCCCCGCGGCACTGCCGGGAGGAGATGGAGGCGGTTTAGAACCGTTGCCCGTTGCCGGTGCTGGCCCTGGCCAGGCGCGTGTGACGAGTTGTCCCCAGCTGTGGGTAACCGTTGGGATAACTACAGAGATGTGATTCCTGGCTGTGGGCCGTGGACCGTCGGCCGTAGGCCTCTTCTCAGTGATAGTTCAGGGTCATCATGAACCCGATGCCGATGGCCCCCAGCCCGGAGTACAGGTAGCGGCTCTGTTGGCCGCCGGGGACCGCGCCGATGTAGTTGAGGATGATGACGACCACCCCGACCGCCATCAGCCCGAACATCAGAAAGACGTACCAGGCGGGTGAGACCTTTGTGTCCTTGTGCGCGGGCGGGGGGGTCACCGTTCGGCTCGGCCGGCGCCTGCCTTTCGACTTGGGCATGGGGCCAGGCTAGTGCCCGCCTCCTTCCCCCCTGGGGCTCGGGCCCCTGGCTCTCGGTCCGGGTGGCGCCGAGGGATCGACCTCGAGCGGCGAGGGGCCGCGGTGCACCGCCGGGCTCGAGGCGAGGGGGGAACCTCGCCCGGCGTCACGGCGGCGGGGTGTAGGGCGGGCAGCTGGGAAGCAGATTGTTGGCGACCGCCACCCAGTACTCGATGGTGTACTTGCCGTCGACCAGGGGGATGACCTCCTGGGGCTCGGGGTCGATCCGGCGGATGTTGCCGCTGTACGAAGCGTTCGGGTCGTGGCACTGACCGC
>JAUYIV010000131.1 GCA_030688105.1 Actinomycetota bacterium
CAAGGGCACCTTCGCCAGGGTCTACCGCGTGTTCAACCTCGACCACCAGCGCACCTATGCCATGAAGGTGTTGGTGGACGCCGACAACGCCGACCTGGCGCTGCACGAGTTCAACCAGGTCCAGCCGCACCTGCCGGCGCACCCCAACATCGTCCGCATCGTCTGGATGGACCGGCTCGGCCCGCCGCTGAACCACCCCTACATCGTCTCTGACTTCGTGAAGGGCGAGACCCTGGAGCCCTACTGCGCCGACGAGCGACGACTGGCGTGGTCCGACATCAAGAAGATCGGGGTCGAGCTGCTGGACGCGCTGGAGGCGCTGCACGACCACGGCGTCTACCACCGCGACATCAAGCCGCCGAACGTGGTGCTGGAGCTACCTTCGCACCGGCCGAAGCTGATCGACTTCAACATCGCCGCGATGGCCGGCGAGGCCACGGGCAGGGCGGGCACCCGCCGATATTGGGCTCCCGACGTCCTCACAGCCGGCTGGGGAGCTCACGCCGACCTGTTCTCGCTCGGCATCGTCCTGTACGAGTTGGTGGTTCATCGCCACCCCTTCGCCAATGACCGGCCGGAGAGCGGGACGCCCTACGACCCCCGCCAGGTCGCTGTCGGCGTCCACCTCTCCAACGACCTTGCAGAGTTCCTGCTGAAGGCCGTGCAGCCCCATGCGGCCAATCGCTTCCAGTCGGCTGCCGAGATGCGCGCGGCCCTGGTGGCGGTCCTGTCGATGCTGGCACCGGCCGATCCACCCGCGTTGTCCCCCGGCACCTTCGACGGAATTCACCTCCAGCCCGACGAAGTCGGTCGGGAAGACTACAACCCCTACGTCACGCGGATGTTGACGCTCTACAGCCAGGCACGGCGCACCAACACCGGGACGCGAGGGCTCGACGAGATCGCCCGGCTCACCTATGTCCGCACCGGTCTGGACGAGAAGCTGGCGCCCACCATCGCGACCGGGAGATACCGCCTGGTCATCGTCACCGGGAACGCGGGCGACGGAAAGACCGCGTTCCTCCAGCAGGTCGAAGCCCTGTTCGAGCAGAACCGCGCGTCGATCACCCAGCTCCCGAGCAAGAACGGCTCCACCTGGACCTGGGAAGGTCGGAACTACGAGACGAACTACGACGGCTCCCAGGACGAGGAGGACCGCTCCAACGACGCCGTGCTCGACGCCTTCCTCAAGCATTTCGAGGGCGAGGAGTTGGCGGGGCTGGCCGGCGCGGATGTCCGCCTGATCGCCATCAACGAAGGACGTCTACTCGACTTCCTTGCGCATGGCCCTCGCGCCGACGCCTACAGCGGCCTCCGGCGCTTCGTGAACGTGGCCCTCGCGGGCGGCACGTCGCCGGAGGGCGCCCTGCTCGTCAACCTCAACCTGCGGGCAGTGACAGCCGGCGGAACCGCCTCGCTCGTCGAGAGGCAGCTCCTCCAACTCCTCCAACCTGGCATCTGGGCTCCATGCGAGAGGTGTTCGCTCAGCGCCTCCTGCCCGCTCCTCCACAACGCAAACACGCTCCGTGATCCGAACTCGGGTCCGGCCGTGCGTGAGCGGGTGCGTCGGCTGTTCGAGGTGGTCCACCTGCGCCGACGGGCGCACGTCACCATGCGCGACCTGCGGTCGGCCTTGTCGTGGCTCCTGCTCCGCGATCATGGCTGCGGCGACGTGAAGGCGGTGCTCGAACAGGCGGACCAGGTCGGCCCCGCACCCCTCGTGGCGCTGTACTACACCGAAGCGCTCGCCGATCCCGAGTCGGGGGCGAGCCTGCCAGTGAGTAGCCCAGGCCCCGAGCGCACGGTCGACCGTCTGGTACGTCGACTGCGCGAAGCGGACGTCGGGCGAGTGAACCACCCCATCCTCGACCGCCAGCTCGACCATGATGTGGATGGTGCGGTCCCGTGGATGACCTTTGACGGGCGCTCCGAGGTCGCGGCAGCACAGGTCCGGCGGTATGCCGCCGACGTGCCCCGCCCGAGCGATGACATCCCCTTCGCGAGAGTCGTGGAGGCGAGGCGACAGCTCGCCGCCGTCCTGCGGAGGTGGGCGTACTTCGAGCGCCGGGACAACGGCTGGCGCGACATGCTTCCCTACAGCTCGGTCGCGCTGCTGGAGGGCGTGATCAACGCCTCCACCGACGAAGAGCGCGCCCAATCGTGCCTCGAACTGCGTGATCGCGTCGTCGAGGCTGTGAGCGTCGCGGAGGGTGTGCGAAACCCGCTCCTGCGACGCAACTACCTCGCGCTTCGGGTCTCGCGAGTCAAGACGGCAGCGATTCGCTCCTACCGGCTGTTCCCGAAGGACACCTTTCGCATTGATGTGGCACGGCCCGCCCACGAGGACTTCCTCGAGTTCGCCCCCGACGCGGTTGAGCTCGTCTCGACGGAGGGGCCGGCACGGCTTCGCATCTCGCTGGACCTGCTGGAGATGATGGAGCTCATCCGCCACGGCTACCGCCCTACGGCCGCGGACCTCCAGGGCTTGTTCGTCAACCTGCTGATCTTCCGCAACGAGCTGGTCGCCACGACGTTCGACCGGGTCCTTCTCTCGGCTGACGACGAGCAGTTCTACGAGGTGTCCGCCGAGGGTCGGCCCGAGGGGATTCGTCTGTCGCTCATGCGGCACGGCATCGAGGCACCCGAGCCGGTGGAGGGCGCATGAAGCTCCGGAAACAAGACCAGGAGTTCCGCAATCCGCGGATCTTCTACGCCGACCCGAAGAACGTCGATCTCGACCGCGTGCTCGTCGTGTTGTTCCTCTGGCTCAAGACCGGAGGGATGCGCCCTGCGACGATCGGTCGCCAGAAGAAGGAGTTCGAGAAGGTCGATGTTCACTTCAAGCGCCTCTCGGGCCTGCCCGGCGTCACCGGGTTCATCGAGAACGAGGAGATCGCACGCCAGTGGCTCGAAACCGACGTGTTCGACCTCGTCAACCGAGGGCGGCCGACCGAAGCCATCGCCTCCCTTCGGCCCCTGCACCTCGACGCCCACAAGATCCGCGTGGCAAAGCACTGCCGCGACTACAACTTCGCGGACGCGCTGTACGCGATGCTGGAGCACGGCGAGGGCAACGCCCACCGGGAGCTCAAGGCGTACCTGGAGCGCGGCCGACAGTTCCAGCCGGGCGTGAAGCTGGACCTGGAGACGCTCGCGGTCCTCAAGCTGGTCGAGGGTGTCAGCGACACCCATCCCTCCGGCGACAAGATCACGCCGTATCCACCTCTAGGGGGGTCTCCAGGTAACTACAGTAGCTACCACATCTTGTGCTGTGGCTGCCGGGGTCAGGTGTGGCGCCAGGGTCGCTGCTGGTCGTTGACCGCGGCCCTTCGAGGACGGCCATCACCTACCGGAGGGATGGGTGAGATCTCGCGGGGACGGGTGGAGCGGATCAGTGCGGAGTAGGGCAGCGGTCCGGCTTGCACGGCCAGTTCCATCAGGCGGAAGAACAGCATCCCGCGGGCCCTCGAGTGACGACGGTTGAAGCGGAACACCCACTCGTTGCAGTACGCCTGCAGGTGCAGCTTGGGGTACTGCTGGTAGGCGTTGAGGAGCGACCGTTTGAACAGCGAGGCGACCCGGTGCACCCCTGGCAGCGACACGTGGGCCTGCTCCCCGGAGGCGGAGACGTTGACCGGTTCGTGGATGTATCCCAACGCGTCCAGCCCGACGTAGCTCCGCCATCCGTCGGTGCGCACCGTCGCGCCTGGTTCGATGGTGTCGGTCACGAACCCGGACAGGGTGACCTTCGACGCATCGGGGATGACCTGCAGCCGGGCGCGCCCGAAACCGCGAGGATCGTGCACTTCGACCGCAACTGCGACCAACGTCTTGCCCAGCGCGCCACGCCCCGCGACCCCGGGCTTCGCACCACCGACCAGGGTCTCGTCGACCTCGACGGTGCCGGTCAGCCGGTCCCGGCCCGGACGCACCATCGCCGAGCGGTACTTGTGCAGGATGGTCCATGCGGTCTGGTAGCTGCCCAGCTCCAGCACGCGCTGCAGGCCCTTGGCCGACACGCCCGCAGTCTTCTGGTTGGTCATGTACCAGCCGGCGGCGAACCACGTCGTCAACGGGGTGCGGGTGCGCTCGAAGATCGTGCCCGAGGTCAGCGTGACCCGACGGTGGCAGCCCGCACACGACCAGTCGCCCTTGGCCGTTCTCCATCCGCCCGAGCCGCAGTGCGGGCAACCGAACCCCTCCGGCCACCGCAGCCACTCGAGGTAGTCCAGGCACTCGGCGTCATCCGGGAACCAGGCGAGCAGCTCATCCCAGCCCCGCGGGTAGTCGGTCCCACCTCGGGGTCTCGTGGCCACCACAATATGTAGAGCTTACTGTAGTTACCTGGAGACCCCCCTTTCCGGAAATAAGCCTGGATCGTGCCGGGTTCTTATGGCATGGCACTTCCGACTGGTCCTTTCTCCCCCGTCCCGCGGCTCTTCCTGTCGGCCCCGGACTCGGACCTCATGGCGTTCCTCGAAGAGGCGCACGGCCTCATCGAGGGGTGTCCCGCGCTGGTGGCCGACGTCGAGGCGGACCTCGATGCGCCCCGCACCGCTTAGGGCCTCGATTTCGCTCACTCCGCGGCATGGGACCCACGTTGGCCTCATGAAGGGCCAGTCGAAGCCGTATGCCAGATCCTCGCGGGGCTCAACAGTGTGCAACCCGATGAGCGTGTTTCCCCCGAGGATCAAGTAGTGGTACAGCATATCGGTTCTACCTCCAGGGATTCGTGCGGATCCGGGGGGATGAGCCCGAGCGCGGCCCCCAGGGGCGATACCGTGCAGCCAGACAGGGGCCGAACGCCGAGTCCCATGCCGAAGCAGCTCACCGGCGCCTCCCCCGCACTCGGTCGTCCCGCAGGGAGACCGCCACCTCCCCGGTCGGGAGTTCCTCGACATCGAGGCTGACGGTCAGCTTGACCGGGCGCCGGATGCGCGCTCGCTCCGCCGAGGTCACCGCGTGCCGCACGGCGGCGTCGAGGGCGCGCTCCAGTTCGTCAAAGACCACCTCGACGGTGTCCCACTGGCCCTCGCAGACCGTGCAGGTGCGGCGGCGCCAGCGGAAGTTGGACAGATCGCCCATCGCCCTGACGATGGCGGGCGGGAGCACCGGATTCTGCGGGCCGCCTCCTGGCTTGTCCGGCGTGCGGGTCTCCGTCACCGCGGAGCGGCCGCCGCAGTCGGGGCATCTCGCGCTCACGACTCACTCACGGGGCCGTAGAGCTGCGTGGGCCCGGTCGGCTCGATCGGCGCCTCGGTGACGCCCAGATCCACGTCGGCCAGCGAGCGCTCGCCAGCGAACTTGGCGGCCTGGCGGATGCGCTTCCTGAGCTTCTTCTCGGCGCGGGTGAGCTTCCCCCCGGTGAACGGGTCGTGCTTGCGGGGGTTGGGATTGCGCAAGGTGTGCTCGGGGCCGTACTTGACGCGCATGCGCCCCTTCTTGTCGGTGGAAATGGTCCCCGAGCCCTGCATGGTGATCTGCTGCCCT
>JAUYIV010000148.1 GCA_030688105.1 Actinomycetota bacterium
GCGGCGGTCGAGGACCGCGCGGTACTTCCCGTCCTCGATGAGCTCCTTGAGGAAGAGGAGCTCCTGCATTGTGTATCGCGGGATCCCGATCTTGACCTTCTTGTCTCCGATCCACCTGGTCAGCAGAACGAAGAGTGGAACGTGCCACATGAACCCCAGGTCGGTTTCGATGAAGGTTCCGCCCCGCTTGATTGAGCGCCGGGACCGTCTGAACGAGTGCTTGCCCACGCTGTCGAAGATGACGTCGTAGGTCTTGCCGTTCTTCGTGAAGTCTTCCTTGGTGTAGTCGACGACCTCGTCGGCTCCGAGCGACCGAACGAGCTCGACGTTCTTGGTGCTGCAGACAGCGGTGACGTGGGCGCCGAAATACTTGGCCAGCTGCACCGCTGCGGTCCCGATGGATCCCGAGGCGCCGTAGATGACCATGCTCCGCCCCTTGAGAGGATCGGCCTTTCGGAGGCATGCCAACGCGAGGCTTGCTCCGTCGTAGACCGATGCCGCCTCTTCGAAGGTCATGCCGGCCGGCTTGTGTGCCAAGGCGCCGCTCTCCCGGATGCAGACGTACTCCGCGTGGGCGCCGAAGCCCGTGCCGCCGAAGACGTGGTCACCGACCTTGAACTCGGTGACGGCTGCGCCGACTGCCTCGACCTCGCCCGCGAGCTCCGTGCCGAGGACCCTGTTCCTGGGTCGGAGGAGGCCGGTGACGAAGCGGCTGATGAAATACTCGGCGCTGCGAAGGCCGGTGTCCGTCCGGGTGACCGTCGTGGCGTGGATCTTGACGAGGACTTCGTCGTCTGCGGGGACGGGCCGCTCGACCTCCTCGAGACGGAGGACCTCCGGAGGCCCGCTGCTGGGCATCGATGCATCGTCAGGCGACGACCATCTTCCAGAAGGAGTCCTTGCGCGACACAAGGCCGCCGCGGAACGTCCAAAGGTCACAGCCTCGGTGCTCGAGCCGCTGCCCGTCGGCGGTGGTACCGGTCAGGGTCCACTCCGAGACGCCCCGGTCTCCAGTGACGAAGTGCGTGTCCTGGCCGTAATGAACGTTGGGAATGTCCCGTAACCGGCCTTCCATGGCCTCGCGCACGGCCTGCTTGCCCTCATGGCGCCGTCCCCAGGCCTCCGGTCCGCGCGGAGATTCGAAGACCGCGTCATCGGTGAAATAGGCCATGAACGCGTCGAGGTCGTGTCGATTGAAGGCCACGACCATGTCCTTGAGCATCTTGACCGCGGATTCGTGCGTCATGGTCATCGGTCTCCTCTACGGCTGCGCTTCGGATTCGGGGAGCCTGGCGTTTCGGGAGTTGAACGCGACCCGGAACAGTCGATACTCGCGGACGCCTTCGGCCGCGAGCACCGCGGAAAGGACCACTGTTTCGGCGGCGAGGATCCATCCGATCGCTGCCGGGAACAGGAGGGCGGCCCCGATTGGCACCAGCACCAGGATGAGCGCACCCCCGACGGCGACCGCGACGCCGGATGAGGTTCGGCCGGTGATCTTCCTGGTTGCGACCAGCGGGCCCTGGGAGTCTTCGGTGCCGGCGAAGGTCGAGCCACCGCTCGAAAGGACCGCGAGGCCGAGCAACGCCAGGAAACCGCTGCCGAGCAGGTACGCCGTGGCGAGGGTGGGACCCTGGGCCAGCCAAAGCACGGCAAACGCTGCGCCCGCGATGAGCACCACCAGCCCACCGAGCGCATACCACGGCACCGTCCACAGGGGCTGTCGAATCCGTCGGAAATAGGTGGTCTCGTCGGCTCCCATGAGTGCGTTCCACCCCAGGCTGACGGGCAGCCAGGCGATGACACCCAGGATCGCCACGCCGATGAAGCCGGCCAGAGTGACCACCCAGTCGGGAGGCGCGTCAAAGAACTCGTCGACCAGCGGGAAGTTGAGGGCGCGCAGGAACTCGATCAGGCCGCTTCCGAGGGCGGGGGTCAGCCAGGCGTAGACCAATCCGGCGACGACTGCGCCGCCCACGAACACTCGCATCGTCAGTAACAGGAGCACGCGCGCGTGCCGTCGCATGGCGGCGACCTGGAGTCGCGGGTCGGTAAGTGGTGCCGCGTAGGCCTTCGGGCCGCCGAGCGCGAAGAGGCGCGACGCCACGATGGCGACGAACTCGGTGGGATTCCTCCAGTAGACGACGTGATCCCAAATTGTGGACGCGAGGTTTCGGATCTTGTATGAGCGGATCTGCTTGCCGGCCACGTCCAACGGCCCCACCGGCGCCGGGTCCGCCGATGCCCACAGGTCCAGCCACTCCAGTCCCGGCTCTACCGCAACCACCTTCTCCCAGTCCGATTCGATGTCCTTCCCGGATTCGGTCCAGATGCGTCGGGCGGAGTTGAGGAGGGCGAATTCGGCGATGACGGCGAGGAGGACGGGGGCGGCGATGAGCGGCCAGGGAGCACCAGCCACGAGCGCCAGCATCGCGATCCCGAGGAAGGCCGCACTGCCCACGGCGGACAGGGTCTGCGCTCCCGTCTGGGATCCCCGCGCCATGGTCAGGACGAACGTGAGCTTCCGCACGGCCTGGCCGTAGGTGACGAACAGACCGATGGGCGCGGGCTTCGGTCCATCTTTGGGGGCAGCCGGACGGCCTGTCAGCTCATGCTTCAGGGCGTACCAGGCCACGGCCGTCCCCTGGGAGTGGGCGAGCACGGCGACGATGGCGCATTCGCGCAGCAGGACCTGCAGGTCCGACCGTACCTGGGTCGCCATCGCCCCGAAGCGCATGGGACTCCGGGTCAGGACGTAGGCGTCTCCGAATCCGTTGGCCAGGCCCCGCTGCAGCGAGCGGGCGAGGTCCGCCATGAAGGGGATCCGCGTGATCGCGAGCACGACGAGGGCCAGGGCGAGCGCGGTGACCACCAGCCCCACGATCGCGGCTCCCAGCAGCATGACTGTGCCGGCGAGCAGCGTGACCGGGATGAGCGCCAGGCGGAGAAGCCGGGGGACCGATTCCCCGATCTCCATGCGGCTCACGATGCCCGCCACCTGGGTGGCAAAGACCCACGGTCCGACGGTGACGGCCCATCCGGCCAGCTCCGCGTAGGTTGCCGGTCGGAAGACGTCAGCCCACGAGGATTCGGCGACGATCCAGTGCGCCGGCGCGCCCGTGCCGGCCGGCGGTGTGATCCGGACCACCGCATGAGCGGTCGGTATGCCATCACTGGATACCTGCCGAAGGGCGACGTCGAGCACGTCCACCTGGGCGCCGCCGGGCCCTCCCGGGCTCTCAACGCGCCGCCTGAGCCATCGAAAGATGTAGTCACCCTCCTCGGTCAGGGTGTCGCCGCGCATCTGCTCGCCGATGCCGTGGACGAGAAGGATCCCGAGGTTGTATTTGCGCCGGAGCCCGAGGCGCCGGCGACTGTCCTTGATCCCCTCGTCCAGCTCAGCGGTCTGCATCGGTTTACAACCGGCCGGATCCGTCGGGGAATGTGGCTGCTTGGGCAGGCGCTTCGTGGATGGCCGTGTGGCGGAGTGGGCCGCGACCGGTGTTGATGAATGAATGCTGGGTCTCGGGCGGAATGATCACGATGTCCCCAGCCTCTGCGTCGAAGCTCTGCCCGTCCACGATGTAGCGTCCTTGCCCTTCGTGGGGCACGAACAACTCCGCGTAGGCGTGGGTGTGCGGCAGCGGTCCGCTGCCCGGGACGATCTCTGACTCGAAGACCGAGGTGACGAGGCCGTACCGCGCGCCTTCGAGGTAGAGGAGGGACCCACCATCCCGGGTGACCTTGGCGTCGAGTAGCTCCAATGCGGAGCGAGGGACGTGGTGTGGT
>JAUYIV010000164.1 GCA_030688105.1 Actinomycetota bacterium
AGGCGGGCGCGCTTCGCGTCGAATGGGCTCGCAGGCGGATGCCGGTTCTCGCCTCGATACGCGAGCGGTTCGAGAAGGAGACTCCGCTTGCCGGAGTTCGAATCGCGGCATGCCTGCATGTGACCGCCGAGACCGCCAACCTCATGGAGACGCTGCGGGCCGGGGGAGCGGACGTTGCGCTCTGCGCCTCGAACCCCCTGTCGACCCAGGACGACGTCGCCGCCGCCCTCGTCGCCGAGGGGATCCCCGTCTTCGCCGTGCGGGGCGAGGATTCCGATTCGTACTACTCGCACATCCGGGCGGTGCTCGACCGGGATCCCCATGTGACCATGGATGATGGCGCCGACCTGGTGACGACGCTCCTCAAGGAGCGGCCGACCCAGGTGCCGATCGGCTCGACCGAGGAGACGACCACCGGCGTGATCCGGCTTCGCGCCATGGAGCGCCAGGGCGTGCTCCGGTTCCCGGTCGTGGCGGTGAACGACTCGGCGACCAAGCATCTCTTCGACAACCGCCACGGAACCGGCCAGTCGGCGCTGGATGGAGTGATTCGGGCGACCAACCTCTTGATCGCCGGCAAGACACTGGTTGTGGTGGGGTATGGGGACTGTGGGGCCGGGGTGGCGGCGCGAGCGGACGGGATGGGTGCCAAGGTGATCGTGGTGGAGGTCGATCCGGTCCGGGCGCTGGCCGCGGCGATGGAGGGATACACCGTGGCCAGCGCCGACGAGGCGGCCCGAGTCGGCGACGTCTTCATCACGGTGACCGGAAACCTCCACGTCATCCGAGCCGAGCACTTCGACGTCATGAAAGACGGCGTAGTGCTAGCCAACGCCGGGCATTTCGACGTCGAGATCGATCTCCGCGAGCTGGAGAAGCGGGCCACCGGCAAGCGCCGGATCCGTCACGAGCTGGATGAGTGGACCATGCCAGACGGGAGGCGCATCCATGTCGTGGCCGAAGGCCGCCTGGTCAATCTCGGGGCAGCCGAGGGACACCCTGCGGAAGTCATGGACATGTCGTTCGGCAACCAGGCGCTGGCCGCCGAGTGGCTCGTCGCGCAAGGCGACACCCTCGAGAACAAGGTCTACCGGCTGCCCGACCACCTCGACGCCGAGGTGGCATCGATCGCACTCGAGCGCATGGGAGGATCGCTGGAGCGCCTCACCGCCGAGCAGCAGCAGTACCTGTCGTCGTGGGAGATGGGTACCTGAAGAAGATTTCAGATGTCAGATGTCAGATCTCAGGAAGATGTCTGATATCGAAATTTCCCGGCTCAGGGCGCTCGGCTCATAGGAGGCAGCTTCGGCGGGCGTGTTGACCAGGAAAGGCAGGGGTTTGGCGTGAGAAACAAGCAGGACCCGACCTGGTGGAGCCACGCAGTCATCGTGCCTGTCGAGGAGTTCAGCCTCTGGCAGTGGCCTTCACGTTGCGTGGTGTGCCTCGAGCCCGCGACCGAGAGGCTCGACGTCGCGGCCCGCACCGTTCTGATCAGCAGGGTGGAGAGCTTGCCCACGGTGAGGACGACCTACTCCGGCGAGGTGACTCTGCCCCCCCATTCAATCCCATACTGTTTGGCTCATCTCGAACAGGCCCGCAAGGTCGGGGACCAGCTCGTGAATCCGGTTCCGGTGTGGGTGCACGAGTTTCCCGGGTCAGCGGGAGTCCAAAGGCTGGGACTGCACATGTCTCTTCTCGGCGCCCTTCCGGATGCAAGCCTGGGCCGCCAGATCTGGGGGCTCCGAGTGCGAGCCGAGTTCTCGAACGGGGATTATGCGGTCGAACTCGTCCGCGCCAACCTTCCCCGCTTCATTGGCCTCGATCGAAGCGGGTTCAGCGGTGAAACCCTCCAATCCGAGTGGTATCCGGCCGTTCCCATGCTGGGAAAGGTCGGCGGCGCTGACGGGGCGAGCGGAATCATGCAGTTGCTGAGGGGCGTCGCCCCAGCCGAGGGTCTGATCGACATCAGCCTGACCAGCGCATTCTCCAGCACCGGGTTGGGGAAGATCGGTTTGGTGGCCTACGCCGCGCTCCTGGAGATCGGCCCGCCGGCATGGAATTCCGTGGTCGAGGCGCTGACCGATCCACATCCATCGGTGCGGCGTTTCGCGGTGAGGGTGCTCGCGCTGATGCCCGACCTGGAGGGGTTGACGCAACTCGCGCGAACGGCGAGCGAGGATCCGGACCGCAGTGTCAGGGCTATGGCGGTGCAGGCTCTCGTCGAGCGATACTCAACCGACTCGGCTGCCCTCGAGGCGCTCGAGTTGGTCGCCGCAGGAGATCCAGACCGGAGTGTCAGCAAGAAGGCCGAGAAGTTCCTCAAACGGACCCGTCGTAGCTCTCGAGGCCGATAGGTCAGAAGATTGTCAGATCTCAAACATCAGGAGGATCAAGGCTGACATCTGACATCTGACATCTGATATCTGATATCTAGATCTGATTCAGATCGAGGATCGCTCCGCCCCGCGCCTTCGCCTCCTCCAGGACCTCGAGGATCTCTCGGTTGACCAGCTCGTCGTGGTCGAGGAGAGCGTCGCGGAGCGCTTCGATGAGGTGACGGTTGTCGCGCAGGAGTGCCGCGACGACGGCCTTCTGCTCGTTGAGCAGCTCCTCCACGGCGGCTCGTGCCCGATCGTCGGCGAGTACCCGGGCAGTCAGATCTCCGCCCAGCAGTCCGGGGTCGGCGGCGCGCAATGAGACGAGCGATCCACCGAGCCCCATGGCGCCCACCATCTCCGCAGCGATCTTGGTGGCAGCGAAGAGGTCCCCGGCGGGTCCGGTGCCCGACTCCCCAAAGAACAGCTCTTCGGCGACCATCCCCGCCAGGGCGATCTGGATGAGCGCGACCGACTCCGTACGCCGTTTCGTGTAGCGCTCCTCGATCTCGCTGTGGGCGAGCAGGCCGAGGGCGTCCTTCCGCTTGATGATCGAGAGGACATCGAGTTTGCGGCCCCGGCCGACGAGGTGGGCCACCACGGCGTGCCCCGATTCGTGGACTGCGATGGTCTCTCGCTCTTCGGGGGTGTATTCGGTGGGCTCGGCGAGGCCGATTTCGACGTCCATCCGGGCTCGACGCAGGTCGTGGACGCTGAGCTGCGACCGGTCACCGCGCATCGCGAAGAGAAGTGCCTCGTCGAAGAGCCGCTCCAGAGACGCCGGGGTGTACCCGATGGTGGAGGCCGCCAGGTCGTCGCGCGCCATCTCGTCCACGGTCTCGTCGTGGGCCTTGTGGGCCAGGAAGAAGTCGATGAGCTCGCGTCGCTCCCGCCGCGCCGGGATCGGGAAGTGGAGGATTCGGTCGAAGCGCCCCGGCCGGAGAAGCGCCGGATCGAGCGCATCGGCGCGATTGGTCGCCCCGATGAGCAGGATGTTGGCGAACGGCGCCTGCCGGGCCCGAAACCGCACGCCCGGGGATAGAAACCGATTGGCGAACCGTCGCAGCGCGTTGCCGAACCGGATCGACCGCGGAGGGTCGTCGAAACTCTGCATCTGGATCAAGAGCTCGTTGACCACGCCTCCCGTCCCTTCGGCGACGGCGGACCGCTCGATGCGGGTCGCCGGGCTGCGATCCATGCCCCCGCGTCGGGCTCCGATGGCGTCGAACTCCTCTATGAAGCCGATGGCGCCGCCTTCCTGCCTGGCCACCTTCCTCAGTCGACGGAAGTACGAGCGGATCTTCCGGGCGGTGGCCCCGTACCACATGCTTTGGAAGGCGGTCGAAGAGACATACAGAAACGGGACACCGGCTTCCTTGGCGAGCGCCTTGGCAGTGTGGGTCTTGCCGGTGCCGGGGGGACCTTCGAACAGGATGCCCCGGCGCGGGGCGCCTCCCATCTGGTCGCGAAACCTCCGATGATTGAGGAACACTTCGAGGGTGTGGCGCACCTCGATGAGTACCGGGCCGAGGCCCTTGATGTCGTCGAAGGAGACGTCGATCTGCTCGGGGAGGTAGACCACCTCCGGCGAACGGCCATTGCCCATCATCGGGATCAGCAGGAGCATCGCGATGATCAGCAAGAAGAACAGGCCGGGTACCCAGGTGGCGGCATCGGGGCCGAGGTCGGGCCAGCCCGGGGAGACCGGGTTGCCGGCGATGATCCGGACCCAGAGCCAGGCGACGATCGGCCCGAGCACCCAGGCGACCCTCCGGAGCCGGCGGCGGCGCTGACGTTCGCGGGTGACCTGGACGTCCACGAGCATCTTTCCCCGATTCTGCCGACGACGAGCACACCCTAGGTCACGCAGGGTGGTGGCACAACGCGTTCGGTGTTCGCCGGCGGATCATTCTCGCCCCCGCCGCGGACTAGTCCCCCAAGAGCCGTCGCCCGTCGCCGGCAAGGCCGGCCTCGAGTTCAGGGCTCTTCGGCTGACGGTTCATCGCGGTGTCGTCCCGGGTCCGTGCCCAGTCGGATCGGATCTGCGGACTCCGGCCGCAGCTCCTGAGGCCGGCCTTGCCGGCGACGGGCGACGGCTATGGAGGGACTAGTCCGCGGCGGAGGCGAGAATGATCCGCCGGCGAACACTAAACGCGTTGTGCCACCACCCTGCGTGACCTAGGGTGTGCTCGTCGTCGGCAGAATCGGGGAAAGATGCTCGTGGACGTCCAGGTCACCCGC
>JAUYIV010000169.1 GCA_030688105.1 Actinomycetota bacterium
CCAGGCAGCTCTTCTGACGGCTCGGCAGGCAGCTCGGCCGGCAACTCGGGTACCGCCTCGGCTGCGGGCTCGGGCAAGGGACCGTCGGCAGCCTCAGACGCGTCGATCTCGGCGCCCTCGAAGTCGTCGTCATCCTCGACGACCGGCTCGATGAACCCGCCGTGGACCCCTTCCGCCCCGACCGTGGTGCCGCCTACCCATGGGGGAAGCACCACCTCGAGCGTGACGTCGCGCGTGTCGGGCTCGGTGTCCGAGAGCCAGGCCGGCAACGGACCTCCAGGCTCCGGCCCACCCTCCGACACCTCTGGCTCGTGGATCGGAGGCAGTGGCGAAGGCGTCTGCTCCTTCGGCGCACGATCCTGCTCGACTTCGTGGCCGGTGTCGGCCGCCGCCGCGCCCTCGGGTCGGCGGCGACGGAACAGGCCTCGCCGGCGCTTCTTCGGCTCCTCGCCGCCGGGGCTGGCCGGTTCGATGGCGCCGGACTCGTCGGCGACACTCCACTCCGGGTGCCAGGGATCACCCCGGTGTGGCTGGAAGCCCTCTTCCCTGTCGCTCACGCCGCCTCCTCGCCCGCCGGTGCTCACACCTCCAGCAGCTCGGCCTCTTTGTGCTCGAGCAACTCGTCGATCCGCGACGTATGCCCGTCGGTGATCTCTTGGAGCCTGGACTCGCCGCGCCGGACGTCGTCCTCCGACACTTCGCCCTCGAGCGCCTCGATGTCGTCCTTGCTGCGGCGCCGCACATTCCTGATCGCCACCCGGCCCTCCTCGGCCATGTGGCGCACCACCCGGATGAGCTCCTTGCGGCGCTCCTCGGTGAGCGGTGGGAACGCCAACCGGATCACCACCCCGTCGTTCGACGGGTTCAACCCGAGTCCCGACGCCTGGATCGCTCGCTCGATCTCGCCCAGCGACCCCCGATCGTACGGCGAGATCACGAGTAACTGGGGCTCCGGTACGGTCACCGAGGCGAGCTGCTGCAAGGGGGTCGGCGAGCCGTAGTAGTCGACGTGCACCCGATGCAGTATGGCGGGGTTGGCCCTGCCGGTCCGGACCGAACCGAACTCGCCCCTGACGTGGTCGACCGCCTGGTCCATCTTCGCCTCGGCTTCACGGAGAAGTTCGTCGATCACCCTGCCTCCTGTGGTCTCCGGTCAGCCGCACCACCTTCGCCGCCACCCGGCGCTAGTGCACCAGAGTCCCGACGGGTTCGCCGCGAACCGCCCGAGCCACGTTCCCGGGAACGGTGATGTTGAAGACCCGAATCGGGAGGTCGTTGTCCATGCACATCGAAATGGCGGTGTTGTCCATCGCCCGAAGACCCTTTTCGAGCACTTCCATATAGGTCAAGTCGGTCAGCAGGACCGCCTTCGGGTCGATTTCGGGGTCGGCGTCGAAGACCCCGTCGACGCGGGTCGCCTTCAGGACGGCTTCGGCGCCGATCTCGGCGGCGCGTAGCGCCACCGTGGTGTCCGTCGTGAAGTACGGGTTGCCGGTGCCGGCGGCGAACACCACGACGCGGCCCTTCTCGAGATGCCGGATGGCGCGCAGTCGGATGTAGGGCTCGGCGACCGAGGTTATGGTGATCGCCGTCTGTACCCTCGTCGGAACCCCCACCGACTCGAGGGCGTCGCGCAAGGCCAGCGCGTTGATGACGGTGGCGAGCATCCCCATGTAGTCGGCATTGGCGCGATCCATGCCCTCGGCGGCCGAAGACAGGCCGCGGAAGATGTTGCCCCCGCCGACGACGATGGCGATCTCGTGCCCTTCGGCATGCACGGTGGCGATTTCGGAGGCGAGTCGCTGGACCGTCCTCGGATCGATGCCGTAACCCACCTCGGGATCGGCGAAAGACCCACCGGACAGCTTCAGTGCCACCCGGCGTCCCACTATTCGGACTCCTCTCCGACGGCGAGCCTCGAGATCCTGGCGACCTCGATGTTCTCGCCCATCTGCGCTGCCATGGCCTGGACCATTGCTCCCACGGTACCCTCGAACTTCTGCGGATTGACGAAGGGTTGGTCGTAGAGAACGTTGTCCTCATAGAACGTGCCGATCCTCCCCTCGATTATCTTGGCGATGACCGACTCGGGTTTGCCCTCGTTGCGAGCCTGGGCGGCGATCAGCTCCCGCTCTTTGGCGATCGCGTCCTCGGGCACATCCTCGCGGCGAACCCATCGAGGTCGGGCCGCGGCGACGTGCATCGCAATGTCGTTGGCCGCCCGCCGAAAGGCGTCGCTCTTGGCGACGAAGTCCGTCTCGGAAGCCAGTTCGACGAGCACCCCGATGACCGGGCGATCCGCCTGGAAGTGGAGATAGTGCCCGATCGATCCCTGCTCGGTGACCCTCCCGGTGCGCTTGGCCGCCGAGGCGAGACCCTTCTCGCGGAGAAGGTCCTTGGCACGGTCGGCGTCGCCGGCCGTCTCTTCGAGGGCGCGCTTCGCATCCATCATCCCGGCACCCGTCGCTTTCCGGAGAGCCGAGACCTGCTGCGCCGTGACCTCACCCATCGACGCGGTCGTCCTCGGTGCGGTCCTTCGATCGGGCCGACGCCATCTCGGCACCCTCGACGCATGCGTCGGCGATGACATTGGCCATGAGCTGCGCCGAGCGGATGGCGTCGTCGTTGCCCGGGATCACGAAGTCGATCAGGTCCGGATCGCAGTTGGTGTCGACCACCGCGATGATCGGGATCTCGAGCCGGCTCGCCTCGGTCACGGCGATGTGCTCCGTGCGGACGTCGATGATGAAGACCGCGTCGGGCAGCCGATGCAGGTCGCGCACACCGCCGAGCACCGTCACCAGCTTTTCGAGCTCGCGGTGAAGCCTGAGCCGTTCCTTCTTGGGGAGGCCATTCATCTCGCCCGACTCGTCCATTCGCTCCAGCTCGCGCATGTAGAGGATGCGCTTGTGGATCGTCTGGAAGTTCGTCAGCATCCCGCCCAGCCAGCGCTGATTGACGAAGGGCATGTTCGCCTTGGCGGCGGCCTCCTCAACGACTCCCTGCGCCTGCTTCTTCGTGCCGACGAACAACACCACTCCCCCCGTCGCCACCTCGTCGCGCACGAATGCGAACGCGCCTTGGGCGGCTTCGAGGGTCTGGCGGAGATCGATGATGTGGATCCCGTTGCGCTCCGAGAATATGTAGGGGCGCATCTTGGGGTCCCAACGCCTGGTCTGATGCCCGAAGTGGACCCCCGCTTCGAGCAGCTGCTTCATGGTGACACCGGCCACCGGTTCCCTCCTGGTTCGCGGTTCGTTCCTCCGCCCGTCCTTTTGCCTTCGCGGAGCGCGAGGCTCCGACCGCGGAAGGGTGCGATGGGCGTGGGTGATTGGGGAGAGACTCTAGTGCCGCTGGGACGCGATCCAGCCGGCTACCGGCTACCGGCTGCCGGCAAGAAGAAGAAGGAGGAGAAGAAGAAGGTCGGGAGTGTGGGCCACCCATGGGCGCGTCTGGCGGGCAGCGGGTAGCGGGCAGCGGGTAGCGGGCAGCGGGTAGCGGGTAGCGGGCGACGGGCAAACGGGCAGCGGGCAGCGGTTGCTAATTCGGCTTCTGCCCCGGTTCGAGCATGCGGTTCCTGAGAGACATCACCGACTTGGTATGGATCTGGCAGATGCGCGACTCCGTGACCCCGAGCACCGCGCCGATCTCGGCCAGCGTCAGGCCCTCGTAGTAATACAGGGTGATCACGAGACGCTCTCGCTCGGGAAGCCGGCTGATGGCGTCGGTGAGGAAGTACCGATTCTCCTGCTGCTCGAATGAGGATCCGGGTTCACCCGACCGTGGGTCGGAGAGAAGATCCCCCATCGTGGCCGATCCCCGATCGCTGGGATCGACCAGTTCGTCGAGCGCCACGAAGCCCAAACCGGCGATCTCGCCGAGCTGCGTCTGGAGGGTTTCCACGGGAAGGTTCATGTGCTCGGCGAGCTCGTCCTCACTCGCGGTCCGCTTCAGCCTGTGCTCCAGCTCGTCGAGCGAACGCTGGATCTCACGCGCCCGAGCGCGCACCGAACGGGGCACCCAGTCCAGGGCCCGCAACTCGTCGAGGATGGCGCCCTTTATCCGGTTGACGGCGTACGTCTCGAACTTGAT
>JAUYIV010000247.1 GCA_030688105.1 Actinomycetota bacterium
TGCCGGGCTGCGCCCGGCATCCACCTCCCCCGGAAACCGGGGGAGGACGCTCGACGCGGCGACTTCGATCAGCGGACCCGGTAGACCTCGTCGTGCTCCCGGGCTCGACCCGACACCTTGATGCCGACGTCGGCGCCTTTCTTGGCCTTCTTCACCGTCGTGTGGTCGATCTCCATCGACTCGACCGTGCTGGTGAAGTCGGTGGTGTGGCCCTTCACGCGGACGGTGTCTCCGACCTTCAGCTTGCCGGAGAGCACCACCCCGGCCACGCCGATGCCGCCGTAGTAGTGGACGACTCTTCCGATGAGTTTCTCGGACACGGGCAACCTCTCGTCCCGCCCATTGTGCCCGACTCGGAGCGATCGTGTCGGCTCGGAGCCGCGATCGACCGCCTTCGCGGGCTCGGGATAAGCAGACACTGCGGCCAGGGTCGACGCGGCGGCGCGCCTACGCTCGCACCGTGTCGGCGCCAATCCTGACCCGGGTGACCTTGGCTGCCACGCTCGCCCTGGTGACGCTGGGCGGATACACCCGGGGCAGCGGGAGCGGCTACGGCTGCCGGGATCGGTGGCCGCTGTGTGAGGACGGGTTGCTCGGGGGCCTACTCCCCCGCGCCGATTTCCACATGATCGTGGAGTGGAGCCACCGCTGGCTGGCGGCGGTCGTGGGCATCCTGGCGGTGTTCACCGCCTACGCCGCCTGGCGGTGGGCACGCCGCTGGGTGGCTGTCGTGGTGATCTCCGCGGTGGCGGTCATCGCCGCCCAGGCGTGGGTGGGCCGGCTCATCGTCACCAGCGCCCTCGACGCCGACCTGGTCACCCTCCACCTCTTCATCTCGATGACGATCGCCGGGCTGCTCACCGTCGCCGTGGTCGCCACCACCCCGGCCGCAGGGACACCGCCATCTGGCAGCTGGACGACGGTGCTCGGGATCGCCGCCGTCGGGGCCTTCGCGCTCCTCATGGCCGGCTCCTACGCCCACAACGTCTACATCCCGGGATGGCCGCTCGTCGGTGGCGAGGTGGTGCCCGACCTCTCCAACCGCTATGTCGCCCTCCATTGGCTGCACCGGATGCTGGCGGCGGCGCTGTTCGCCTACCTCGGGTACCTGGCCATCGCCGCCGGGCGGCGGGCCCGGACCCGGGCCGAGCGGCGGCTGTTGTGGGCGGTCCTCGGCGCCCACGCGGTCAACATCGGCCTCGGCGCCGCCCATGTGTTCACCATGGTGGGCTCGTCCGCCCTCGTCGCCGCCCATCTGCTGATGGCGGCCCTGGTGTGGGCGGGGCTGGTGGCGGCCACCGCGATGGCAGCCGGAGCGGCAGACTCGGCGACCCGTCTCAACGTCCGGTGAACACGGCGAGGTCGCCGAGGCGAGTGTCACCAGCGGGCGGGAACCGTCACGACTCGCAGGCCTGCTCGGTCTCCGTCTGGCGTCGCAGGGGAGGGCGCGGGCTGAGCCGTGGGGACCGCCGGAGGGGGTAGGAACCTCAATCGCCCTGCCAAACCGGCCGATGGTTCCACGATGTCACGTTCCGGCTCCTCGTTCTCGAGGGGCATACTCGAGTTCCTGAAGCGCGCCGGCACCGAGCGATCCACCAAGCGCCTGGTCGCCGAGATGTTCCACTTCATCGCAAAGACCTTCTCGGTGGACCGGGTCAGCCTCTTCCTCGTCTCCGGGGACACCGGACGGCTCCGCCCTTACGTCGCGGAGTACGCCTCCGGAGTCATCGACCGTGAGGCCTTCGAGGAGTGGCTCGGGCTCGACGTCGAGACCTGGCAACTCACCCGGCGGGTCCGCGCCGGCGAGGACGTCGTCATGTCCGAGGATCCCCGGGACCTGCTCCCCGACTCCGTGGTCGACCGGTTCGACAACCAGGCCTTCCTCGCCATCGCCCTCCGCCGTGAAGGCCAGCTCTTCGGCATCCTCGGATTCGAGGCCCAGCCCGCCATTCTCGACAAGCGGGTGGGCGAGCTCGCCGAGTTCGGCGAGTACGTCGCCATGGCCCTGGCCAACGCCCATGCCTTCGAGCGCGAGGAGCGCCGCGCCAGCGACGCCGAGGCCCTTCTCGAGGTGGGCAGCGTCCTGACCCGCACCACCGAGCTGATCCCGGTGCTCGCCTCCGTCGCCCAGAATTGCGCCCGGGTAACCCGGTTCGACCGTTGCTCCGTGCTCCTCCTCGAAGAGGAGACCGGCCGGATGGTCCCCACGATGAGCCAGTTCGCCGACGGGCACAGCGACGACGCCGCCTGGCACCGCTTCATCACCAACGATGCCGACCTGCCGGCGGCCCGAGAGGTGATCTCGGCCAAGCAGCCCATCGTCCTCGAAGACGCCTCCACCCGACCCGACCTGGTGCCAGACACCTGGCGCGAGCCGTTCGGGATCAAGTCGGTGCTGATCCTCCCTCTCACGGCCTGGGAGCAGACCTTCGGCGTCCTCGTGCTCGATCGGAGTCGGCGCGACGCCATAACCGAACAGCAGATCCGGGTCGCGCAGGGGGTGGCCTCCCAGGGGGCGGCGGCGATCGGGCTCACCCGGTCACTCGCCCGGGAGCGGGCCGCGGTGGCCCGCCTCCAGGAGCTCGACGATCTGAAGACCACCCTCGTCGCCTCGGTCTCCCACGAGCTGCGTACCCCGCTCACCACGATCATCGGGTTCGGGGCGTTGCTCCCCGACTACGTCGACGATGCGGAGGGCCTGGAGCACGTCGCGCTCATCCAGCGGGAGTCGGCCCATCTCGAGGCGCTGATCTCCAACCTGCTCCTCGCCTCCAGGCTCGAGGCCGGCGTCCTCGAGTATCGACGGGACCGCCTCGACCTGGGCGAGGTGATCACCGAGGCGGCCCATCTGATCGGGCGACTGTCCCCGGAACGGGAGATCCGTATGGAGCTCGAGGGGTCGCTGGTGGTGGAGAAGGGCGACCGGGGAACCCTGCGACAAGTGTTCACCAACCTGATCGAGAACGCCGTCAAGTACAGCCCGACGGGCACGCCGATCGAGATCGCCGCCGAGACCGACGGCAAGCACATCCAGGTGACGGTCGCCGATCGGGGCCCGGGAATCCCCGCCGACGAGCGGGAGACGATCTTCGAACGGTTCCGACGCGGCCGGAACCACGCCGAGCAGGGCACCGGGATCGGGCTCTACCTGGTGCGGGAGCTGGTCGCCGCCCACGGAGGCACGGTCTGGGTGGAGGACCGGCCCGACGGCGGGGGGGCCAAGTTCGTGATCACCCTGCCCACCCGGCTGGTGGAGGCAGTCGGAACGGCAGCGTAGGGAAGGGCTCGCTTCGCTCGCCCGCCACCCGCCTCCCGCCTCCCGCAAGAAGCCGCCAGGCGCCACCCGCCTCCCGCCTCCCGCCTCCAGCAAGAAGCCGCCGGCAAGAAACGGCGTCTCGTCTGCGGCGTGGCGAGGGCTCCTACTTCGTGACGAACTCGACGATGGTGTCGGCGACGTCGGCGGCGCCCTCGCCGAAGAGGAAGGTGATGTGATTGCCTTCGAAGGTGACGAGTCGGCCGTCTTGCAGCAGGGCGAGGGTCTGCTGGGCCTTGTCCTCGGGAACTATGGGCGGGTATCCGGGCGGGCCGAAGGGGGCGGCGGCGCGGATCAGAAGGGTCGGCTGCGAAATGGTCGCCACCAGGGCGGGCCAGTCGATCTGGAGCGTGCCCTCGACCGCCTGACCGATATGCCCCGGGCGGCATCGCGATCGCACCGTCTCGTCATCCAGCACCTCGACGTCGGATCGATAGAACTCGGTCAGCTCGTCCTGCCACTCCCACCCGTCGTAATACGGCATCTGCCTGACCATCGCGAGATACTCGTCCCACGACTGGAAGTGGCGCTCCAGGCGGTCGAGTGACGGCTGAATCTGCTCGATGATCGTGGGGTCGACCACTGCCGGCGCATCCATCACCACGGCACGCTCCACCCGCTCCGGGTGGTGTGCGGCCAGGTAGTACGTCAGCAGTCCGCCGAACGAGTGCCCGCCCAGGGCGACGCGCTCGATGCCGAGGGCGTCCATGGCACCGAGCATGTCGGCGGCATGATCCGCCATCGAATACCCGGTGTCGGGACTGTCCGACAGCCCCCTCCCCCGGAGGTCGAAGGCGAGTACCCGCAGCCGGGGGGCCAGTC
>JAUYIV010000191.1 GCA_030688105.1 Actinomycetota bacterium
AGATCTGCCGACGGTGTGACGACTGCGGCGTTGTTGCCACCCAACTCGAGGAGGCTTCGCCCGAAGCGTTCGGCGACCCGCGGAGCCACAGCGCGGCCCATTCGCACGGAACCGGTGGCGCTGACCAAGGCCTCACCGACATCGCGTCCGCCGATGATCAACTGGTGCACGTCGATCGGTGCATCACAGTCGGCGAGGGCGCGTCGGAGGAGGGCGTCACATGCCAGTGCAGTCAGCGGCGTGGTCTCCGAAGGCTTCCAGACGACGGCGTCACCGCACACGAGAGCGATGGCGGTATTCCACGACCACACCGCGACGGGAAAGTTGAACGCGGAGATGACCCCGACAACGCCGAGAGGGTGCCACGTTTCCGTCAACCGGTGTCCGGGACGCTCGGACGGCATGGTGCGTCCGTAGAGCTGCCGGGAGAGACCGACGGCGAAATCGGCGATGTCGATCATCTCCTGGACCTCGCCCTCGCCCTCCGCCTTGATCTTCCCCATCTCCAGCGAGACGAGGGCCCCGAGGGCCCCCTTCTTCTCGCGGAGGCCGTTCCCGATGAGGCGGACATACTCGCCGCGCTTGGGGGCGGGCAGCATCCGCCAGCGGAGGAACGCCTCCTCGGCCGAGGCGACGGTCCGCTCGTAGTCGGACGCCGATGCCTGGACGACGGTGGCGATGGGTGCCGCGGTTGCCGGGTTCTCGACGGTCAGGTCCGTGCCGGAGGACTCGAGCCAACCCCCGGCGTAGGCCCCCGAGTTGCCGTCTACCAGCCCAAGCGCAGCGAAGATCTCATCTCTCGTCACGGACACTCCTCTCAGCGGGCGGCAATGACTTCGATCTCGACCCGGAAGCCCGCTGGGAGAGCCCCCACCTGGAAAGTCGAGCGCGCCGGTGGCGCAGCACCGACGAACCGGGCGTACACCTCGTTGACGGCGGAGAAGTCGCCGATGTCGGCGAGGAAGATGCTCGTCTTCACGATGTCCCCGAATCCGAGGCCGACATCGCCGAGGATCAGGCCAAGGTTCGTCATGATCCGTTCTGCCTGAGCGGCGGCATCGCCGTCGACCTTCTCGCCGGTCTCGGGGACGAGAGCCACCTGGCCGGACACGAAGACCAGCCCGTTGGCCTCGGTGGCGACTGAATACGCGCCGAGGGCCTTGGGACCGCTGGTGATCTCGGGGACTTGCTTCGGCATGGGTTCTCCGGCTTCTCGCGGGCGGTCGGAAAGGTGAAGGGTAGACCCATAGAGATCTCAGATATCAGATGTCAGATCTCAGCGGCCGCGAACTGATGGCAGCCTCGCGAGGGGGTTGACCGGGATTCAGACGCGACGCAAAGTGACCGCGTGCGGAGCCATCGGAGACTCCAAGTCTGGCTCAAGTCGTCGGACCTGACCGAAGGCGTCTACCGGCTGACCGGGACTTTTCCGCGCTCCGAGATGTTCGGACTCACTCAGCAGATGCGTCGGGCTGTGGTTTCGGTCGTGTCCAACATCGCCGAGGGTGCGGCGAGAAGCTCCGACGCCGAATTCGCCCGCTTCCTCGACATCGCCATGAGTTCCGCCGGGGAGCTTCAGGCCCAACTCGACGTCGCCAAGAGACTGCGGTTAGCTAGCGACAACGCGTTACTGATCCTCGACACGCAGGTGGACGAGATCAAGCGGATGATCGTCGGATTGCGAAAGAAGGTCTCAGCCCGATCGAAGAACTAACAGCTGTCCACCTGAGAGCTCCTGAAATCTGATATCTGACATCTGATATCTCTTCAGATGTCGAAGGTCCGGTCCAGACCCTGCGGAGCGGCCGTCCGCTAGGAGAACGAATTCCCGCAGCCGCAGGCGCGGGACACGTTCGGGTTCTCGATGTGGAAACCGGCGCCCTGGAGCCCGTCGCGGTAGTCGACCTGGGCTCCCTTGAGCATCTCGAGGCTCTGCGAGTCGACGGCCATCCTCACGCCATCGGTCTCGGCGATGAAGTCGGAGTCGTCCACATTGGCGTCGAAGAACATCTCATACGAGAAGCCGGAACAGCCGCCGGGGCGAACCCCGAGACGCAAGACGAGGTCCTTCTCGTCCTCGCGCTCGAGCAACTCGGTCACCTTGGCGGCGGCGGCCGAAGTCAACGTCACCTGCGGCGCAGAAGCGCGCGGCGTGATGGAGATGCCCTGCATGGAAGCTCCTGATCGCGTCTCGTGTTGTCCAACTATACCGGCAATGGGTTGATTCCCATTGTGGGGATTCCCTGACCGGGGCAGTAGCTTGAAGCGCAGCATGACCACCACGACACCGGCCGACGTAGAGGCCGCACTGCGCGGCGTCGTCGACCCTGAGCTCGGCGGCGACGTTGTGGAGCTCGGGATGGTGCGCGGCGTCACCATCGAGGACGGTATCGCCACGGTCAAGATCGCCCTCACCATCGCGGCATGCCCGATGCGCGATCAGATCGAAAGCGACGTCAAGCGCAAGGTCGGGGCTCTGCCGGGGATCGAGAAGACCGAGGTGGAGGTCGCCGCGATGACCGCCGAAGAGCGATCCGGCCTCATGGCAGTCGCCCGCCGCCGTGCCCGGGAGGGCGCCAATCCGACGATGGTGAGCCCGCTCACCAGGGTGATCGCCGTCGGCTCGGGCAAGGGTGGCGTCGGAAAGTCGTCGATCGCCGTCAACCTCGCCGTGGCCCTGCGGCGGGCCGGTTTCGCCGTCGGCCTGCTCGATGCCGACATCTGGGGCTTCTCGGTCCCGCGGATGCTGGGCGTCTCCGAAAGGCTCCAGGCGAACCAGGACCGCAAGATCGTCCCGATCGACGCCGCCGGAGTACAGCTCGTCTCCACGGGGCTCCTCGTGGAGACCGAGGAGACCGCGCTCATGTGGCGCGGCCTGATGCTCAGCAAGGCGCTCGAGCAGTTCCTCCAGGACGTCGCCTGGGATCAGTCGCTCGACTACCTGGTGCTCGACATGCCGCCGGGAACCGGCGACATCCAGATGGCCCTGGCCCGGCTGCTCCCCCAGGCCGAGATGGTCGTGGTCACCACCCCCCAGAAGGCGGCACAGAAGGTTGCCGCCCGCGTCGCCGACATGGCTCGCCGGTCCTACATGCCCGTCGTCGGTGTCATCGAGAACATGGCGGGGTTCACCACCGAGGATGGGCGCCACTACGAGCTGTTCGGCGCCGGCGGCGGCAAGGCACTGGCCGACGACCTCGGGGTGCCGCTGATCGCCAGCGTGCCGCTCGACCCGATGGTGGTGTCGGGTGGCGATGAGGGGATGCCGGTCGTGACCGCGCATCCCGAAGCCCCTTCGGCCCAGGCCATCATCGCTGCCGCGGCTCGGATCGTGGAGTTGGTCCCCCCCGCCGAGGACGAGACCTGCACGGCCCGGATCGCGGTGTTGATGGAACAGCTCGAGGGGCGGGCCTGACAAGAGATGTCAGATGTCAGATGCGGTTCCTGAGGGGGTGTGTTGATGCGCCCTGATGCCGTCGTCGACGGCCGAAGGGCCCTACCCGGCAGGCACGCGCCCGAGGAATGCCCGCGCCTCCCGCGCCGTGCACAACCGCACCACGTCCAGGTGATCCCACGAGCCGTCGGAGAGCATCCCCTCATACTTCTGCCGCACATGCTCGAAGCGGGTCCAGGCCCACACGATGATGTTCTTGTACGGGTCTCGGCTGTAGAGGTTGGTCCACGGCTCCCGGTTGCCGTTCCATAGCTCCTCGCGCGTGGCGACTCGGCGCAGGGTCCGCCAGACGACCCGGCGCATCACCACGGCGCGCGAGGGGTCCAGCCAGACGATCGTGTCGGCGCGCGGCCACACGATCCGGGCCACGCCGTGGCTGGTGTAGTTCCCGTCGACCACCCAGCCATCGCCGGCGACGAAGTCGCCCACCTCGGCCTGGAACTCATGGTCGGGCTTGGGGGTCCAGCCGGGCTGGTGCATGACCGAGTCGAGCTCGAGGCGGGGAAGGTCGAGCAGGTGCGCCAGATCGCGGGCGAAGGTGGTCTTCCCGGACCCACTCGAACCGATCACCGAGATGCGCTGCACGATGCGATCACTGCCTTGGGGGGTGGGCGGCGCCGGAGGGTACCCGAAGGGTTCACCCGGCGGCGACGAGGGCCTCGAGCCGAGCTCTGATCTGCTGCTCGGACAGGGCACCGAACCACATGTCGACGATCACGTCGTCGCTGGAGATGAGAAGGGTGATCCTCGCGGCGGCAGCCCCAATCTACCCATTCATCGCCATGGAGCTCTCGAGTACGACCACCTGCGTGCCTTCAGCTGCGCAGGAGGCCTATCGCCTTCCGGCGCACCGTGGCAAGGGTCTCTGGAAGCGCGGCGCCGGCGAGCGACCGACCCGGCGCCGCCCTCGCCGCCCGTCCTTCGAGCTCAGCCCAACCTATGCGCTCGTAGACGGCGACAGCCAGCCGCACTGCTTCCTCGAGCGTCACCGGCTCTCCGCCGGTGGCTTGAAGGAGCCGGTCCATCATCAAGTCATTGAGGGAGATGACGGCCAACTCGCCGGGTTCAAGGTCGATGACCTGCGGTGGTTCGACGGCGAAGTCGTCCAATCGATCGCCGGGAATCTCGATCGCCAGCGTTTCCCCATCACCGAAGGCGAACAGCCAGTGTCGCCCCCGGTTCTCGAACCCAAGGTCTTTGAGCGACTGCGTGTATCGGGGCTTTCGATATCCGACCAGGCCGATGTCGGTGGGTCGATATGCGCCCGTGTGGAGTTCGACAGCCGTCCCCCCGACGAGGACGGCGTCGTCGAGTGCGGCTGTGCTGAAGGCCGCCGCGGTGAGCAACTTTCTCTGAGTCGAGTGCGTCGGCTCGCTCGACGCCCTCCGAAGCAGCCCGGCCGCGTCATTCCGGGTAT
>JAUYIV010000193.1 GCA_030688105.1 Actinomycetota bacterium
TCGGGGAAATTCTCGCCGGTTGCGATGTACACGACCTGGGTCAGCGGGCCAGGGATGCCGGCATCGGCCGGCTGGGATCTAAACGTGACGAGCTGGGTGATGGCGAGGGTGAGTGCCAGCAACCAGGCGAGCAGCTCACGACGAGTGGGTACGGTCGACAACACGAGTGCGCCTCCTCCTGCGACTGCGCGCCAGCCTAAGTCGCGGGAGGAGCAATTCTGGACCCGTCTTGTCGGAAGTGGGCAGCGGGAAGCGGGCAGCCGGCAGCCAGCCGACCCCGCGGGCAATCCTGGACCCGTCGTGCCGGAAGCGGGCAGCGGGAAGCGGGCAGCCGGCTCTTGCCGGAAGCCGGCAGCCGATAGCCGCCCGCCGCCCGCCTGCGATCATGCGGTCGATGGGCACCCCTCTACCAGTGGTCTCGATCGTGATCCCCGCCCGAGATGCGTCGGGCACGATCGCAGCCACCATCGGCGGGGCTCTCGCCCAGGACTACTCGGGCGAGATCGAGGTGGTGGTGGCGGCGCCGCCCGATGATCCACTACGAGCGCTGCCGGCGCTTGCCGACCCGCGGGTGCGCATCGTCGACAGCCCCGATGGGCGCACCCCCACCGGACTCAACGCGGCGATCGCCGCCGCGCGGGGCACGGTCATCGTGCGGTGTGATGCTCACTCGGTCCTGCCGCCCGATTACGTGCGCATCGCGGTCGAGGTGCTCTGGGGCTCCGCGGTCGACGTCGTGGGCGGAATCCAGAGGCCTGCGGGGGACCGCTTCTTCCAGCGTGCCGTCGGCATCGCCCAATCCACGCCGATCGGGGTCGGGGACGCTCGATATCGGAGGGGGGGCGATCCCGGACCGGTCGACACGGTGTATCTGGGGGTGTTCCGCAGGGAGACCCTGGATCGAGTGGGTGGATTCGCTCCCGATCTGGACCGCAACCAGGACTACGAGTTGAACCACCGCATTCGCGCCACCGGGGGAGTGGTGTGGTTCGACCCGCGGCTGGTGGTCGACTACGCCCCGCGATCGAAGGCGGGCCGGCTGTGGCGTCAGTACTTCGACTACGGACGTTGGAAGCGAGTCGTGGTGCGGCGCCACCCACGAAGCCTGCGCTGGCGCCAGCTCGTGGCGCCTCTCCTCGTGCTCGGCCTCGTCGTGTCGGGTGTGCTCGCCGCCGTTGGGGCAACACTCCCGGCTTTGGTCATTCCCTCCCTCTACGGCGCCGGTCTTGCCATCACCGGCATCGTCGAGTCCTTGCGGCGGCGGACCGTTGCGGGTCTGGCGGCTCCGCTCGCCCTCGTCGTGATGCACCTGGCGTGGGGGATCGGATTCCTGGTGGGTCAGCGCACCGTCGAGAGATAGACGGCCAGCACGGCGTCTGCATCCCAGCGAAAGCGGGCCCGGATCTCCGCGGCCTGAGCGGTTGCCGCGGTGATGGCCTCGTCCTGCACCGCCTCGGTGAGCGCTCGCGCCATCGCCATCGTGTCCCCGGGCGGCACCAGCCATACCGCGTCGAGGTCACCGATGACGCGGCGCGTTCCCGGCAGGTCGGTTGCCACGACAGGGAGGCCAAGGGCGAGATACTCGAGGACCTTGGTGGGGAGAGAGTGTCGGTAATTGGGCAGGTCGCGCAGAGGGCAGATCCCCACCGCCGCCGCCGCCACCCGCTCCATGGCTTCCGGTTGGGGCAGTGGACCGACGATGGAGACGTCGGCGCCCGCCATTGCCGCCGCCGAGGCGAGCCGCTCCCGGGTGCGGGCATCGATCCGACCGATCACCTCTAAGGCAAGGCCGGAGCGCCCCGCCGCCTCGATCGCCTCGGGGATTCCTCGCATCTCGGTGACATCACCGACGTAGGTGACCACCTTGCGTCGCTGCGTCGAGATCTCGGGGAGATGGTCGGGATGGTTGGGGAACACCGGGCCGGGCCGCTTGAAGCGGCGGGCGTACCCCGCTTCGGCGAGCGTGATCGTCAGGGTCGCTCCGGCGAGCCTCAACAGGAGCCACGCCACCCCGTGGAGCAGAGGCCGGAGGAGCCATGGGACCTTGGTCCGAATCTGGGAGTGGAGATCTTCGTGCAGGTCGAACACCACCGGCTTGCGTCGAATCAGCCGCACGGCGACTCCGAGCAGGATGGTCTCGGGGTCGTGAAGGCTGAGCATGTCGTACCTGGCCGTGAATCCCAGGCGCCATGCTCGGAGATTCCGCCGGAGACGGCCGCCCTGCAGTTGGACCCATTCGAGGTCGGTGGCATCGGTCGGTCCCGGTCGCCGGGTCGCATACCGAACCGTCATGGGGCCGCTCAGGGTCCTCGCCAGCTTCTCCCGGATCCGGGCGTCGTCGGGGCCGTGGACGGTGGTGAGGATCAGGACGGTGGGCGTCAAAGCACCACGACGTTGTCGTACGAGAGCCCCCGGCGCCGGTATGCGCCGCGGGCGTCGTAGACGATGGGCACCTCAGAGGCGATCCGGGCATAGTCGATGGCGTCGTGGTCGGTGAGGACCAAGGCGATGGCGAATCGCGATAGGTCGTCGTCGGGCCCGACCGGGTCCCAGCCGCCCTCTCGGATGCGATCGTCGCCGATGAGGGGGTCCATCACCGAGATGTTGGCCCCACGCTTGGCCAGCCCTTCGATGACCTCGATCGAGGCGGACTCGCGGTCGTCTCCGACGTTCGCCTTGTAGGAGATCCCGATCGCCAGGATCTCGATACCGAAGACGGGCAGCCCCCGATCGTTGAGCAGCTCGGCGATACGCGATGTGTTGTACGCGGGCATCTGGGTGTTGACCTGCTCGGCGAGGTCGATGAAGCGGGTGGCGAACTTCGCCTCCCGGGCCCTCCACGCCAGGTACTGGGGGTCGAGCGGTATGCAGTGACCCCCCACCCCCGGACCGGGCCAGAAGGGTTCGAACCCGAAGGGCTTGGTGGCGGCCGCCTCGATGACCTCCCAGATGTCGATGTCGAGCGCCGCGGCCAGTTGCGCCATCTCATTGACGAGCGCGATGTTGACCGCCCGATAGGTGTTTTCGAGCAGCT
>JAUYIV010000202.1 GCA_030688105.1 Actinomycetota bacterium
GCGACTGCGTTTCTCATGGTCCTGTTCACGGCCGCCGTGGCAAACGCACTCGTCGAGGACCTGACGATCGACGCCTGGGTGGACTACGAGCCTCTCGGTGAGGAGATCGAGGCGCGGCTCGACCCCTCGGTAGTCGTGCTCTTCGACGACGCCGTCGCGGTCGATCGATATCGGGCGGGCTATGCGGGGTACGACAGGTTCACTTCGGAGGACCGGCTGATCCGGACTGCGTCCCAGATCGTGGCGAGCCCGGGAAGGGTGCCCGACGACCGACCCTTCGTCGTCGCCATCAACGGGCCTCCCCTGGAGGTTGCGGGTTGGGCGGGCGTGGAGGCTTCGGATCGGATGAGCCTGTACCTGCCCCAGGATCCGGCCTCGGGGCAACGGGAGGCGGCGGCGATCCTGAGGGCCTTCGGCGTGGCGCTGGATGCGGAAACCGGGTCGACCCTCCGGCTGGCCGCCGCCTCGCTTCTCGTCGAGATCGGCGAACTGGAGATGGCGTGTGTCGAGGTTCGTGATGCCGTGACCGGTCTGCCCGGCCTCGCCGAGTTGGTGAACGCCCGGTATGGGCGGACGGATCTAGTCGAGGCGCTGGCGACGTGTCCGGGAGGCGATCCTCTCCGGACGTGAGCGGGGCCGCAGACACCGGTAGGCAAGGCGGCGGTAGCATCGGCGACCCGGCAGAGCCTGGCGGAGGTCGATGATCCTCATCACGGGTGCAGGCGGCTTTGTGGGCAAGGCCGTGCACGCCCTTCTTCCCGACGCGATGGTGCCATCGTCGCGAGAACTCGACCTCAGGGACCAGGCTCAGGTCGAGTCGTTCATCGGCGACACAAGGCCCCAGGTGGTGGTGCACCTCGCAGCGCGCGTGGGTGGGATCACCGCCAACATCGCCCGCCCCGCCGACTTCCTCGTCGACAACCTCCAGATCGACTCCCACCTGTTGGCGGCCCTGCGCCGACACCGCCCGGAGCACCTGGTATCGATGCTGTCGACCTGCATGTACCCCGATCGGCTCGACGACGCCAGCTACCCCATGGACGAGAGCCTCATCGAGGCGGGGCCCCCGCCCCCGACCAACGCCGCATATGCCGCCGCGAAGCGTTCCCTCTGGCACGGCACCCGGGCGCTTCATGATCAGTACGGGGTCGGGTACACGGCTCTCGTCCCGGCCAACCTCTACGGGCCGGGCGACCACTTCGGTACGGCCGACAGCCACTTCGTGGCGGCGGCGGTGCACAAGATCGAGTCGGCCCGCGCCGGCAACGCCAAACGCGTCGAGTTCTTCGGCACCGGCCGGGCGATCCGACAGTACGTGTTCGTGGAGGACCTCGCCCGGCTCGTGGAGACGATCGTCCGCAAAGGCCCTCTCGACGAGACTGTGAACGTTGCCCCCAGGGAGAGCAAGACGATCCGGGAACTGGCGGAGGCGACGGCTGAGGCCGCCGGATACCGGGGACAGATCTCTTTCGAAGGCATGGGCCCGGATGGGCAGATGCTCAAGGACGTCGACAGCTCCCGGCTTCGCGAACTCGTCCCGGAGTGGGACGACATCGAGACGCCGTTCGCCGAGGGGATTCGCCGGACCATCGAGGCATACCGGGCAGATGTGGCAGCTCGCTAGGGACACCATCGGCCAGGACGACCTCGACGCCCTCGCCGAGTGGCTCCGCACCGGGCCCCGCCTCACCCAGGGAGAACTGGTGCGTCGTTTCGAGCAGGAGTGGTCTGCCTGGCTGGGGGTCGAGGAATCGATCATGGTCGGCTCGGGGAGCGTGGCCAACTTCGCTCTCGTCGCCGTGGCCGCCGGCCGGATTCGGGGGCGTCCCCCCCGGGTGGGGGTGTCGGCGGTCACCTGGAGCACCAACGTGTCTCCCTCGATGTTGCTCGGGCACGAGGTAGTCGTCTTCGACGTGAGCCCCGAGACGCTTGGGGTGGACGAGGAGCAGGTGGTGGCGGCCCTCGACGAGGGCCGGATCGACATCCTCTTCGTCACCCACCTCCTCGGGCTCGATGCGCTGACCGACGGGATCCTCCAAGCCGTGGAGCGCAACGGGGTGATCCTGCTCGAGGACTGCTGTGAGGCGCACGGCACCCGCCACGGCGCCGCCAAGGTGGGCACCCTGGGCCTGGGCTCGACGTTCTCGTTCTACTTCGGCCACCATCTCTCCACCATCGAGGGGGGAATGATCAGCACCAACGATCCCGAGATGGCCGACGAGCTGAGGCTGATGCGGGCACACGGTCTGGCTCGCGAGAGCTCCCGGTTCGACAGCCTCAGCAAGGCGAACTCTGGCGTCGATCCGAGGTTCCTGTTCGTGTCGCCCGGCCTCAACTTCCGGCCCACCGAGCTGAATGCCTTCCTCGGCTCTCGCCAGCTCGCCGGCCTCGACGAGCGGATCGCGCAACGCAACGCCAACATGGCCCGGTTCATGGAAGAAGCGCCGGACTGGGTGTGGCGGGAGTATCGGCTCGAGGGGATGAGCTCGTTCGCCCTTCCCGTCATCGCCCGTGACCAAGAGGGCACTGCCCGGGTTCGGGAGACCATCGGACGCCTCGGGATCGAAAGCCGTCCCGTGGTGGCGGGGAACCTGCTCCGCCAGCCGTTCGTGCAGGGCCATGACGTCGCCCCGTACCGGGAGACCACCCCCGTCGCCGACCACGTCCACGACCACGGCATCTACGTCGGCAACGGGCACCACGTGACCGTCGGAATGGCGGAGACACTGGCGCATGCCCTCGGCGGGGATACGACATGAAGCGCGCCCTCATCACCGGCATCACCGGACAGGATGGGAGCTATCTCGCCGAGATGCTCCTCGACCGCGGGTACGAGGTGCACGGGATCATCAGGAGATCCTCCTCCTTCAACACGGGGAGGATCGGTCACATCTTCCAGGATCCCCACGACCCCGACGTCAAGCTCCACCTCCACTACGGCGATCTCGCCAGCTCCTCGCAACTCGCCCGGCTGATCACCGCGGTGGAGCCGGACGAGGTCTACAACCTGGGGGCGCAGAGCCACGTGCGGGTCAGCTTCGACATCCCCGAGTACACCGGCGACATCGTCGCCCTGGGTGCGGTCCGGCTCCTCGAGGCGATTCGGGAGTCGAAGGTGGAGTGCCGGTTCTATCAGGCCTCGAGCTCGGAGATGTTCGGGGAGTCGGAGGCTCCCCAGAGCGAGGAGACCCCCTTCCGGCCCCAGTCGCCGTACGCCATAGCCAAGCTGTATGCCCACTGGGCGACGGTGAATTACCGGGAGTCGTACGGGATGCATGCCTCCACCGGCATCCTCTTCAACCACGAGTCGCCGCGGCGCGGGGAGACCTTCGTCACCCGGAAGATCGCCATGGCGATACCCCGGATGCTCACCGGAGCCCAGGAGCACCTCTACTTGGGCAACCTCGAGGCCCGCCGGGACTGGGGCCACGCCCGTGACTTCATGGAGGCGGTGCACCTGATCGCCCGGCACGACGTCCCGGACGACTTCGTGATCGGAACCGGTGAGGATCACTCGGTGCAGGAGTTCGTCGACGAGGCGTTCGGGCTGGTCAATCTCGATCCGGATCGGTTCGTCCGGATCGATCCCCGGTACTTCCGCCCGGTGGAGGTCCATCGGCTTCGTGCCGACGCCACCAAGGCACGAGAGGTCCTCGGCTGGGAGCCTCGGGTGCGCTTCAAGGAGCTCGTCCGCGAGATGGTCTCGGCCGAGATGGAGGCGGCAGGGCTGTCGCTCGAGACGGGGAGCGCGGGGTGAGGATCGGACTGGCGATCCTGAACCGCAACGAGTCCGCAGCGCTCCCCGCGGTGCTCCCCCGCATCCCCCGGGACGCGGTGGATCTGGTCTTCGCCGTCGACGGTGGCTCCACCGATGGGTCGGTGGGAATCCTCGAGGACCACGGGATCCCGGTGCTGGCTCAGACCTCGCCGGGGCGCGGAGAGGCGTTCCGGATGGCCGTGGAGCACGCCAGGGGTTCCACGGACGCCCTGATCTTCTTCAGCCCCGATGGGAACGAGGATCCGGCCGACATCGCCCGCTTCCGGCCACATCTCGAGCACGGTGCCGACCTGGTGATCGCCTCCCGCATGATGGAGGGGGCCCACAACGAGGAGGACGTCTCGTGGTTTCGTCCCCGCAAATGGGCCAACCTCTTCTTCGACCGGCTGGCACGGGTCACGTGGGGGCGGGGCCAGCCCAAGATCACCGACATGATCAACGGCTACCGGGCGATCACCCTCGAGGCCTGGGACCGCCTCCGTCCCGACGGCCCCGGATTCACGATCGAGTACCAGATGTCGATCAGGGCCTACAAGCACCGGGCCACCGTGGTCGAGTTCTCCACCCATGAGGGCCCGCGCATCGGTGGAGCGTCCGACGCCAAGGCGTTGAG
>JAUYIV010000251.1 GCA_030688105.1 Actinomycetota bacterium
GTGAATCCCTACCCGGTCTGGCCCGCCCCGACCCGCGACCACATCGATTTCGGAGAGCGCTTCGTGAATGCCGGGAAGGTCGTCGTGCAGGCCGAATCGCTGACCGGCGACGACCTCGAGGCCCTCGTGGGGGCGAGCGACGTGGTGTTCGAGGCCGCCGGGCGCCTCGAGAGCATGGGCATCGATCGGGCGCGGCTCGAGGCGCTGAACGCGGACCTGGTCCGGGTCACCGTGTCGCCACTCGGCGAGGACGAGCCGCAGGACGGACCGGTGGACGACTTGCTCGTCCTGGCCGCCGGCGGATTGATGCACCTGGGGGGGTATCGCGACCTGGGCCCCATCGGCGCCTGGGGTGGGCAGTCCGCCATGGCCGCATCGATTTTCGGAGCGGTGGCGGCGCTCGTCGGCCTGGTCTCCACAGAATCGAGCTTCGATGTCTCGGCGCAGGAGTCGATCGCCCAGGCGCTCGAGGACAGCGTCGCCGAGTTCGCACTGGTCGGAACCGTGCGTGATCGTCGAGGCGAGTTGCCGCGCGAGGCCGGTACGGGCACCTTCCAGTGCTCGGACGGGTACGTGAGCATGGTGGCGGGGCGCCTCGGTACGTCCCGCGCCTGGTCGGCTCTCGTGACATGGCTCACGGAGGCCGGCACGCCGGGCGCGGAGGTGCTTCGCGAGGGGCTGTGGTCGGACTTCCATTATCGCAAGACGCCCGCGGCGATAGACGCCTTCACGCGGATCTTCGAGGCATTCGCCGCGACGCGCTCCAAGGAGGCGCTCTACCGGGATGCCCAGGAGCGCGAGATCGCCCTCTCCCCGGTCAACGACATCGCCGCGATCCTCGCCGACCGCCAGTTGCGTGAGCGCGGCTTCTTCGTCGAGGTCGCCGACGAGGACCTTGGACGGGTGGTCTTCCCGGGACCGCCGTACCGTCTGTCAGCGACCCCCGCGCGGGCACCCCGCGGCGCGCGGGCCGGTGGTGGCGACGCGGTGGCCGGGTTCGTTCGAGGTGAAGCCGATGGGTGAGGGCGGTACGCTCGCTGGCATCCGGGTCCTCGATTTCTGCTGGATCGGGGCCGGGGCCCTCGTGACGAAGGCGCTCGCCGAGCTGGGTGCCGACGTCATCCGCGTGGAGTCGCGGACCCGTCCCGACAACCTCCGGGTCACGCCGCCCTTCCGGCCGGGGACCGAGGGCGGGCTCGAGGCGTCCGGCTACTTTGCGTCGCGCAACCCTGGCAAGCGCAGCTTCGCCCTGAACATGCGGCACCCTGACGCCCGCGGGATCGCCCTCGACCTGGCGGCGCGTTGCGACATCGTGACGAGCAACTTCCGGCCCGGGGTGATGGAACGGTGGGGCATGTCGTACGAGGAGGTCCGGGCCGTCAACGAAGCGATCATCTACCTCGTGATGCCGATGCAGGGCTCGGATGGGCCCCATGCCGGGTTCATCGGCTTCGGTTCGACGATCGCTGCCCTCTCCGGCCTCATGCACCTGTCGGGCGTGCCCGGGCGCATCCCGGTCGGCACCGGGACCCACTACCCCGACCAGGTGCCGAATCCGGGCCATGCCCTCGTCGGTCTGCTCGCGGCGCTCCTCCATCGCCGCCGCACCGGTGAAGGCCAGCTCGTCGAGCTGTCGCAGCTCGAATCGACCGTGAACGTCATCGGCCCGGCGGTGCTCGCCGTGTCGGCGGGGGTGCCGGTCGAGCGGAGCGGAGACCGGATGGCGGGTGTCGTCCCGCGGCGTGCCTTCGCCACGGCAGACGGCTCATGGGTCGTGATCGCCTGTCGTACCAACGAGCAACGGAAGGCCCTGGCCTCCGCCCTGGACATCGAGATGCCGGCGGACCGCGAAGAGGCCGCCGAGGCCATGGTGGCCGAGGCCGTCGCCCGGCTGGACTGCCCGAGCCTGCTGGACTCCCTGCACGGGGCGGGTGTCCCGGCAGAGCGGGTCAACTCGAGCCGCGACATCCTGGCCGACCGCCGGCTCGTCGAGCGGGGGTTCTGGTACGAGGTCGATCACCCTGTCATCGGGACGATGCCGATGTTCCGCCTCCCCTTCCGCTCGGAGGGCGGCCGGACATCCACCCCGTCGCGGCCCCCGCTGCTGGGGGAGCACACCTGGGAGGTGGCGTCGTCGCTCCTGGGCATGGATCGGGGGGATTTCGACCGGCTGACCGAGGAGGGGGTGCTCGAGTGAGCGACGGTATCCGGATCGAGACGGTCGGCAGGGTCGCCGTGTTGACCCTCGACCGGCCAGACCGTCGGAACGCCATCGACCGTCCGACTCGCGTCGCCATCGCCGCAGGCCTGGAGCGTCTCGACGCCGACGAGGGGGTGCGGGTGGCCGTGGTCACGGGCGCCGGGACGGCGTTCTGTGCGGGGGTGGACCTCAAGGACACCGCCGCGCCGTCGGGGCCGGCGTGGCTCGACGAGCGCCTCGTCGCTCCCTTCGAGCGCTTCGGCAAGCCGCTGGTGGCTGCGGTCAATGGCCCCGCCGTGGGTGGTGGGTTCGAGATCGCCCTTGCCTGTGAGGTCAGGGTGGCATCACCGGAGGCCAGCTTCGCCCTGCCGGAGGTCAAGATGGGCAGCATGCCGGGCAGCGGAGGGACCCAGCGAATCTTCCGCGCCCTGCCCTCGGCGGTCGCCTGGAAGACCCTGCTCACCGGGGGAGCGCTCGATGCGGCCGCGGCGCACCGCTGGGGGCTCGTCACCGACGTGTTCGCAGAGGACCTCGTCCCGAGCGCGATCGCCGTGGCGGAACAGATCGCGGCCGCCGCCCCCCTCTCACTCGACGCGGTGAAGCGGGTCGGATCCGCCGCCATCGACGACGCCGCCGGCATGGAGCTCGAAAGGGTGCTGTGGGCACTCCTCTCGACCACGGAGGATCGTGCCGAGGGGCGCGCCGCGTTCCGCGAGAAGCGGCCTCCGGAGTATCGGGGCCGGTGAAGGCCCGTGAGGCCCGGGGCTATCGTGCGCAGCCTGCCGGTCCTGGAGGCCTGGTGACAACGTCACTGATCGTCGCGATGACGGGTGCGACCGGCGCCGTCTACGGCGTGCGCATGCTCGAGGTGCTCCGGGACCTGGGTATCCGCACCGAGCTCATCGTGAGCGATTGGGCCGCGACGAACCTCCGGCTCGAGACCGGCCGCAGCGTCGAGGAGATCACGGACCTGGCCTCGGCGGCCTACTCGGCGACGAACCTGGCCGCACCGATGTCCAGCGGCTCCTACCGGGTCGATGGCATGGTGATCGTGCCCTGCTCGATGAAGACGCTGGCGGCGATCGCCTCGGGCTACGGCGACAACCTCGTCCACCGGGCCGCCGACGTGACCCTCAAGGAGGGCCGGAAGCTCCTCGTGGCGCCCCGTGAGACGCCCTTCAATGCGATCCACCTGCGCAACATGCTCGAGCTCGCCAGGCTCGGGGTGACGGTCATGCCGCCGTTGCCGGCGTTCTACAACCGCCCCGAGACCATCGACGACATCATCG
>JAUYIV010000216.1 GCA_030688105.1 Actinomycetota bacterium
CAACGCCGAGACCTACCTGGCCCAGTTCCACCGCGTCGTGGACGAGGCCAGGACCGAAGTCCGCTGGCAGTCCGAGTGGTTCGACACCTTCGGCCTACGCGAGGTATTCGCGCTCATGAGCCGGTTCACCCTGGCCCGCATGATCGAGCGCGACACGTTCGCCAAGCGCCTGGCCGAGGGCGCCCCGGTGTCCATGCACGAGACCCTGTACCCGCTGCTCCAAGCCTACGACTCGGTCGCGGTCCAGGCCGACGTCGAGCTGGGCGGCACCGACCAGACCTTCAACCTGCTGGTCGGCCGCGACGTGCAGCGCGACTTTGGCCAGCCGCCGCAGCAGATCCTGACCTGCGAGCTGCTGGTCGGGATCGACGGGGTGGCCAAGATGAGCAAGTCGCTGGGCAACGCGATCGGCTTGACCGATCCGCCCTACGAGCAGTACGCCCGGACCATGAGCATCGCCGACAGCCTGCTTCCGAACTGGGCGCGCCTGGTCACGCGCTGGACCGATGGGGAAGCCGAAGCCTTCCTTGCCGATCTGGCCGCGGATCGGATCCATCCCAAGGCGGCGAAGCAGCGGCTGGCGCGCGAGATCGTGTCCCGGTGGCACTCCGAGGCTGCGGCGGCCGAGGCCGAGGCCCGCTGGGAGCAGGAGGTGAGCGGTGGTCAGGTCGTGTCCGAGATCGAGGAGACGACGGTGACCGTCCCTTTGGCCGGAATCAGCCTTCCCGACCTGCTGGTCGCCGCGGGCCTTGCGTCGTCACGCAGCGTCGGGCGCAGGCTCGTCCGCCAGGGCGGGGTTCGGGTCGACGGCGAGGTCCAGACCGATGAGCTGCGGATGTTCGCCGCGGGGACCGACCACGAGGTCCGGGTCGGCAAGCGCCAGGCCGCGCGCGTGCGCTTGACCTGACGAGGCCAGATCATGAACTTCGTTGTCGGTTCCTCACGGATCTGGGTCGTTGTTCCTTGGTTTGCGATATTCGGATTCCTGTTGCTCCTCCTGTTTGGGCGGTCGCTGTTGGTTAGGCAGCCGGGGCTCGCAGCGGCCGACTTGGCCGTCGCGGCAGTAGGAGCCACGCTCGCCATCTTCGTCCCGTGGATCGCGGCCCGTCTCGCGGAGCGACGCTTCCGAAGTGGGTGGGTTTCTGACGGCGACTCAAGCTCGACCGAGGCCTTCAGCGCTCACGGTTCGGGGGCCATGCATCGATTCGACAATTTCACCGATGACGGACGTAAGGTCCTGGAGCTCGCGCAGGAGGAGGGTCAGCGCTTCAACCACCACTACATCGGGACCGAGCATCTGCTGCTAGGGCTGTTACGCGTTCCCGAGAGTGTTGCGGCGCGCGTCCTAGCGAACATGAACGTCGACCTATCCAAGGTTCGGATAGCGGTCGAGTTCATCATCGGGCGCGGCGGCGCAAATCCCGGGGAGGTCGGCCTCACCCCCCGCGCCAAGCGCGTCATTGAACTCGCCATAGACGAGTCTCAGAGACTGAACCATGACTACGTCGGGACTGAGCATCTACTGCTCGGCCTCGTCCGCGAGGGCGAGGGGATCGCCGCAGGGGTGCTTGAGAGCCTCGGAGTGAATCTCGATCGTGTTCGAATAGAAGTAGTGGGGGAGCTGAATCGCGGCCCTAGTTGACCGCTCCCAGATAACAAGAAGCGCCGGGGTCCGAGTGGACGGCCGGCGCTCCGAGGGCCTTGTCAGGCCATGCTGGTCTCGCGCCCCATGAAGGCGGAGGCAAAGGCCCAGGCCGCGACCACGAGGTGGAGGATGTTGTCCGCGGGGCTCTCAAGGTTGGCCACGCCAAAGGTGTTGGCCCCCGACGTGTCGCCCGCCACCACGAACCCGTAGACGCCGAAGAAGAGTGCAATCAGGCCGACCAGGATGACAATCGGTCGGTAGTAGGGCGCCAGGGCGCTGTTCAGGCCGGGGACGAACACGGCTGCCAGCGCGACGATGCCCAGGACCGTGTGAGCGATGTTCTCACCACTGTCCAACCAGAACCAGGAATACGCCTCCTCGGTGAAGATACCGAGGTATCCGACGATTCCCAGCAGGAGTAGGACGGCGCCTCCGACGGTCAGGAACATCCTGGGTGTGAAGAATCCACTCACGAGAAATCCACCTCCTCCAGATGAATACGGGGGAAATACCCCGACGCACGATACGCTCGACTGTCAACAAAACGAAGAGGTGCAGAGTGGTGCGGTCCGGAGTGGTTAGTGACGCTCCCCGGCAGCCACCTTGGACTGGTGCTCGGCAATCACCTTGTCGGCGATCGTGTGCGGGACTTCGGCGTAGTGGTCCAGCTTCTGAGAGAAGCGGCCGCGACCCTGGGTGATGCTCCGCAGCTCGGTGGCGTAATGGAACATCTCGGCCTGCGGCACCTGGGCGCGCAGGTATTGCGTGCCGTCAGCCGAGTCCATGCCCAGAACGTGCCCGCGCTTGGCGGTGATCTGTCCCATCACGTCGCCCATGTACTCGTCAGGGACGATGACCTCGACCTCGAGCACCGGCTCCAACAGAGCTGGGTCGGCATCGGTGAATGCCTTCTTGAGGGCCTGCGAAGCCGCGATCTTGAACGCCATCTCGGACGAGTCGACCGTGTGATACGAGCCATCGACCAGGGTGGCCTTGAGGTCGACCACCGGGTAGCCGGCGAGAACCCCCTCGGCCATTGACTCACGGAGGCCCTTTTCGACGGCCGGGATGTACTGCTTGGGCACCGCCCCGCCCACGATCCGATCACCGAACACGAACCCTTCGCCGGCCTCGTTGGGCTCGAACTCGATGACCACGTGCCCAAATTGGCCGTGGCCACCGGTCTGGCGCTTGAATCGGTTGTCGATCTTGGCCGGGCGCCGGATGGTCTCGCGGTACGGCACGCGGGGGGCTACCACCCTCACCGCCGCCCCGAACTTGCGCTTCAACCGATCCACGATGACGTCCACGTGGGCGTCGCCCATGGCGGTCAGGATGGTCTGAGAGGTTGCCGCCTCGCGATGGACCCGCATGCACGGCTCCTCCTCGAGCATCCGGGTGAGGGCCTGTCCCAGCTTGTCGAGGTCGGCCTTGGACTCGGGTTCCACCGCGACCTGGAGCGTCGGCTCGGGGAATGTGAACGCCGGGAGCTGGACCGCCCCGGACCGATCTGCCACCAGGGTGTCGCCGGCATGGGTCGAGGCCAGCTTGGCGACGGCGGCAATGTCGCCGGGTCCGACCTGGGGCAGGTTGACCTGTTCCTTTCCCTGTAGGCCGAGCAGGTTCCCG
>JAUYIV010000232.1 GCA_030688105.1 Actinomycetota bacterium
GCGGGAGGCGGGCGGCGGGAGGCGGGAGGCGGTGAGACGGGCGACGATTACGCCAGCACAGTGGTATCCGCCAGCTCTATGGGCTCGCGGTCGATCGAGAAGAACTCCATCGAGGCTTCGGTGTCCCACTCGTCGGCCGGGGCGCCTGTCAGGAAGCGGGCGACCATCGACCCCACCGACGGCGACTCCTTGAACCCGTGGCCGGAGAAGCCGTTGGCCACTATGAACCCCTCTATCGACGTCGGTCCGATCACCGCGTGCACGTCCTCGACGTTCATGGTGTACATGCCGGCCAAGCCCGTGATCTGACCGCGGTAGGGAAGCGATGGGATCCGGTGGTGGAGGGCATGGATCTTGAGGTCGCGGAACGCGGCGTCGATGTTCGCGTTGAAATGGTCCGGGTCGTCGACCACCTCCTGCTCATCGTCGTGGAGGATCGAACCGACGAGGATCTGCTGTCCGCTCGCCTCGGGACGGAAATACACCCCGGCGGACGAGTCGGCCACCACGGGAATCGGGCCCGGGACGACGTCGCGCGGCCACTCGCGGTAGATCACCTGTGCCCGGATCGGCCGGATCGTCCACCCGTATTCGAAACCGGCCATCGCGGCGATCCTCTGGGCCCAGGGTCCGGCGGCGTTGACCACGACCGGGGCGTCGATGGAGGTGCCGTCGGCGAGATCGACGCCATCGATCCGGCTGCCGGAGACGCGGACATCGGTCACCGGTGACCGAAACCGGACGTCGACACCGGCGCGGCGCACCGACTCGAGGAGGTCCTGGGCGGCGCTGACCGGGTCGAAGAAGCCACTGTCGCCCTCGAAGAGGAACGAGTGATGGTCGACGCACTCGTGATCGGTCTCACCGGTCAGGTCGAACGGTGCGTTGCAGGTGGACAGCGCCGGGAATCGCCGCCGTACCTCGTCCGCCTCGAGGACCTGGGCGTCGATCCCGAGGGACGCCATGCGAGCCCGGTCGGCCGCGATGCGTTCGGGTGCCTCCCCCATCATCCACAGGACGCCGGATGGGTGGAAGTGGGCCCGCGGCCCTTCGAGGCCGGTGTAGCGCGCCCAGTTCCGGTGGGCACGCAGCCCGTCGCGGGCGACGGTCATCGCCTCGGTGTGGGTGTAGCGCTGGCGGAGGATGGCGCAGGACGCTCCAGTGGACCCCTCGGCGACGTTGGCCGCCTTCTCCAGGATCACGATGCGCCGGGGATCGCGGCGGCTGATCTGATGTGCGATCGACAGGCCGATGATCCCAGCTCCGATGATCACGACGTCGGCGGTGTCTCCCACAGGGCAGACTGTACGCCTGGTCGCTGGCGGGGTTCATGGGGTCGCACGTCCAAGAACGACCGCGATCCGGTCCTGAGCACTCTGGCTCTGGCTACTGGCGACCTGCTACTCGTAGAGGCACGTCAGTTCCTCGTCCGGCACGCCGCCGGGTGGTTCCGCGATCTCGAACCCCGAGCCGACATGGGAGCAACCATCGCCCAGCGGCACCCCGGCCGTCCCCAGCGGTGACGACTCGTCCCCGACCGCGATCAGCACCCACACCGTGCCGGAGCGAGTCGCGACGTCGCGGACGAAGAACACCCGGAGGATCTCATCCTCGATCCCCCACGACACCCACTCCTCGGAGTCTCCGGTGATCGGGTCGGCGACCACCTCACCACCCGAGCTCACCGAGACGTCCACGGCGGTGGCGCGTGGCGTGAAGAGGGCGAACCCGTCGAGATGGGAACGGACGTCGCCGGCGCCCGTGTACGAGTCATCGGCGTCGATCCCGACGATGAGCACCGCACCCGGGACCAGCGGGTTCGAATCGAACCAGACCGCGACCTCGATGGTGCCGTCGTCGCCGCGGCCCGAGACGACGGAGAGAACGGCAGGAAGGCCCGAGGGTCGCGCAACGGTCGTCGGTTCCGCCGGGGTGGTGGTCGACGCCGTCGAAGAAACCGCAGCGTCGTCCCCGCAGGCAGGAAGGACGAAGAGCAGGACCAGGACGGCGGCCCGAAGGCGCATGGCAGAACGCTACAGGAGCACAAAGCCAGGGGCGACACCCTGAGTGCCGCGCCCGCCTCCGGACGAACCCATCGCCGCGCGCGCTCAGGTGAGGCTTCGGTCCAGATGCTGATACGCGCCGGTGCGCAGATGGCAGGAGGCGACGTGGCCGGTCGAGCCGGGAACCGGCAGGAGGGTCGGTACCTCGACGTCGCAGACGCCGGTGACGGCGATCGGGCACCGGGGATGGAACCTGCATCCCGAGGGCGGGTCGAGCGGGCTGGGGACGTCCCCCTCCAGAACGATGCGGGTGCGCCGCAGTGTCGGGTCGGGCACCGGGATGGCGGACAGGAGCGCCTGGGTGTAGGGATGCGCCGGCTCGCGGTACAGCGACTCGCGGCCGGTCATCTCGACGATGTCGCCCAGGTACATCACCGCCACACGGTCGCTGATGTGCTCGACCACCGCCAGGTTGTGTGCGATGAAGAGCAGCGTGAGCTCGAGCTCGCTCTGGAGCTCGGTGAGAAGATTCAGCACCTGCGCCTGCACGGACACGTCCAGCGCCGACAC
>JAUYIV010000237.1 GCA_030688105.1 Actinomycetota bacterium
ACGGGACCTGTCCACCGCCGGTTGGTGCGCCGACCGCACCCGTTCGGCCAGTGTGCGGGTCGTGGGCTCCACCCGGATCCTCCGCACCGGCAACCGACGACAAGGTCTCAAGCCGTGGGCCAGGGCGTTAGGGCCAAAGGACCGCGCGGAGCTCTGGGTGGGGAGGCGCGGGAGGAACGTGCGGGCGTCGCCCGTCTGCTCCACCTTTCCGGCGGATGGCCGATGGCCGATGGCCATAGCCAGGTCTCGGCACCTCGAACCGGCCCGACCATGGCCCTGTACGATCCTGCTACCCAGAGGGAGGTCACGTGGCCGACACGATCCCCGCCCGACTATTCGGTCAGGCCGAGCGACGACCGGGCAGCCCCGCCTATTACGAGAAGATCGACGGCGAGTATCGCCCGACCTCGTGGTCCGAGTATGCGGAGCAGGTGCGGCGCGCCGGGCGTGCCCTCATCGCCGCGGGTTTCGAGCCGGGTCAGCACGTCGCCATCCTCGGGTTCAACCGCCCCGAGTGGGTCAACCTCGACGTGGCCTGCATGGCGGTCGGCGGCGCCCCGGCCGGTATCTACGCGACGTCGTCCGCGGAGGAGGTCGCCTACATCGCGGGGCACGCCGAGGTGCCGGTGATCCTCGTGGAGAACAAGGTGCAGCTCGACAAGGTGATGGCGGTCAGGGGCGACCTACCCCACCTGGAGTGGATCGTCACGATGCGTGATGCACCGATGATCGACGACGCCCAGGTGCTCTCGTGGGACGAGTTCCTGGCGATGGGTTCGGGGGCGAGCGACTCCGACTTCCAGGCAAGGCTCGACGCCCTCGAGCCGGAGGGCCTGGCCACCCTCATCTACACCTCGGGCACCACCGGCCCCCCGAAGGGGGTCATGCTGACACACGCCAACCTGACATGGACCGCCGATCAGGCACTGGGGGTGCTGCCAACGCTTTCGCCCGACGACAGTTCGATCTCGTATCTGCCACTCAGCCACATCGCCGAGCAAATGTTCACGATCCACGTACCGATCTCGGTGGGATGGCCCGTCTACTTCGCCGAGTCGATAGAGGCTCTCGCCGAGAACCTCAAGGAGGTTCGGCCGACGGTGTTCTTCGCGGTGCCCCGGGTCTGGGAGAAGTTCCACGCCGGTGTCGCCGCGAAGCTCGGGGAGGCGACGGGAATCAAGGCCAGGATCGCCGGCTGGGCGCAGGGGGTGGGTCGCAAGGCGACCGCCCGGTACAACTCAGGCAAGAGCCTGCCGCCCCTGCTCGCCGCCCAGAACGCCCTCGCCGACAAACTGGTGTTCCACAAGGTCAAGGCGGCCCTGGGCCTCGACCGCTGCCAGGCCGCGGTGAGCGGCGCGGCTCCCATCTCGGCGGAGGTGCTCGAGTACTTCGCTGGGTTCGGCTTGGTGGTGCTCGAGGTGTATGGGCAGTCCGAAGGCAGCGGTCCCACCACCTTCAACCGGCCTGGGGCGACGAAGTTCGGCACCGTCGGGCCGGCGTACCCGGGGTGTGAGGTCGTCATCGCCGAGGACGGCGAGGTGCTCCTCAGGGGTGGGAACGTGTTCGCCGGGTACTACAAGAGCCCCGAGGCGACTACCGAGACCGTCAAGGACGGCTGGCTGTTCTCCGGCGACGTCGGTGAATTCGACGGGGATGGATTTCTGACGATCACGGGCCGCAAGAAGGACATCATCATCACCGCCGGTGGCAAGAACATCGCCCCCAAGGAGATCGAGACCCACCTCAAGGACGACCCGCTCGTCTCGGAGGCCGTCCTGATCGGAGACCGGCGGCGATACATCACTGCGCTGGTGACACTCGACGCCGTCGCCTCGGATGCGTACGCGGCGGAGCACGGGATCTCCGGCCCGCTCCACAAGTCCGAGGAGATGCGAGCCCGGATCCAGGAGGGCCTCGACCGTGTCAATGCCCGGTACGGCCGCGTCGAGCAGGTGAAGAAGTTCGCCATCCTGCCCCGTGAGTTCTCCATCGACGGGGGCGAGCTCACCGGCACCCTCAAGGTGCGGCGGAAGGTGGTCGCCGAGCACTTCTCCGACGAAATCGAAGCCCTCTACCGGGACGACGGCTGACCCGGTGAGGATCGCCGTCCTCACCTCCGGTGGCGATGCCCCCGGGATGAATGCCGCGATCCGCGCGGTTGCCAAGGTGGGTGCCGGGCGAGGGGTCGAGGTCCACGGCGTCGAGGGCGGATACGAGGGGCTGATCGAGGGCCGGATCGCCTCGCTCACTCGCATGGCAGGCGGCCGGCTCCTCCCCGAGCGCTCCGTCGACCTGTCGCTCGGGCAGGGCGGCACGATCCTCGGCTCTTCGCGATCCGAGGCCTTTCGGTCCCCGGAGGGCCGGGCCGCCGGCGCCGAGGCCCTGAATGGTTTCGATGGGCTGGTCGTCATCGGAGGTGATGGCTCCCTCACCGGCGCACACGCCCTGGCGGTGGAGCACGGCGTGCGGGTGGTGGGGGTGCCGGCCTCGATAGACAACGACGTCGGCTGCACGTCGCTCTCGATCGGCGTCGACACCGCCCTCAACACCATCGTCGAGGCCTGCAGTCGCATCGCCGACACGGCTCGCTCCCATCAGCGAGCCTTCGTGGTGGAGGTGATGGGACGGCGGTCGGGTTACCTGGCGATGTCGAGTGCGGTGACCGTCGGCGCCGATGCCGCGGTGCTGCCCGAGCAGAAGCGGTCGACGGAGGAGATCGTGTCGTCCGTGGAACGGGTGATCCGCCAGTCGTTCGAGGCCGACGCGGGCAAGCGGCAGTCATTGATCATGCTGTCCGAGGGGGTCGAGCTGCCCGCCACGGAGCTGGTGCGGATGCTCAACGAGCGGCTCCGTGACGTGGCCGGCGTGGAGGCCC
>JAUYIV010000240.1 GCA_030688105.1 Actinomycetota bacterium
GAAGGGGATCGATGGCGGCCGCGAGTCGAGCTTGAACGGGTGCTCGTCGGAGGCGGCGAGCCGGGGATCGAAGCGATACATCTCCCAATACCCGCTGGCCGCCGCCTCCTTCTGATGGCCGATCTGCCCGCTGAGATCGAACCCGTGAGCGATGCAGGGGCTGTAGGCGATGATCAGTGAGGGCCCGTCGTACGACTCGGCCTCGGCGAACGCCTTGACCGTCTGGGTCATGTTCGCCCCCATCGCGATCTGGGCCACGTACACGTTCCCGTACGCCATGGCGATCATCCCGAGATCCTTCTTGCCGGTCGCCTTGCCCCCGGCGGCGAACTTGGCGACCGCAGCCCGCGGCGTGGCCTTGGAGGCCTGGCCGCCGGTGTTGGAGTACACCTCGGTGTCGAGCACGAGGAGGTTGACGTTGCGGCCGCTGGCGAGCACATGGTCCAGCCCGCCGAAGCCGATGTCGTAGGCCCACCCGTCGCCACCGACGATCCACACGCTCTTCTCGATCAGCGAGTCGAGGAGGGGGAGGGCGGCTGCGGCCTCCGCGCCTCCCGCGGCCTCGAGGCGTTCCCTGGCGGCAGCCACCCGAGCTCTCTGGTCGAAGAGCCCGGACTCGTCGTCCTGGGCGGCTCCGACCAGACGGGACACGAGCTCCGGACCGATCGTCGCGGCGAGCCCGCCGATTGCCTTCTCGGCGGCGTCGCGTCGGGCGTCTGCCGCCAGGCGCAGGCCGAGGCCGAACTCCGCGTTGTCCTCGAAGAGCGAGTTCGCCCATGCCGGTCCCCGGCCGAGGCCGTCGGCCGCCCACGGGGTGGTGGGGAGATTGCCGCCGTAGATCGAGGAGCAGCCGGTGGCGTTCGCCACGATCAGCCGGTCGCCGAACATCTGACTGAGCAGCTTGAGGTACGGGGTCTCACCGCAGCCGGCGCAGGCCCCGGAGAACTCGAAGAGCGGGCGGAGCGCCTGCGAGCCCTTGACCGACGCCACCGTCACCTCCCGGCGGTCGATTTCGGGAAGGGTGAGGAAGAAGTCGAACCGCTCGCGCTCGCGGTCGAGGTGGTCGTCCTTGGGCTCCATGTTGATCGCCTTGTGCCGGACGACCTCCTTGCTGTTCGCCGGGCACACATCGACGCAGACCGAACAGCCGGTGCAGTCGTCGGGCGCGACCTGGATCACCAGGCGGCGGTCTGGAAAGTCCTTGCCGACGGTGTCCCGGTGAGGGAACCCGCCCGGTGCGGCGGCGAGATCCCCCTCCGAGACGTACTTCACACGTATCGCGGCGTGCGGGCACACGAGAGCGCACCGGCCGCAATCGATGCAGATCTCGGCGTCCCAGATTGGGATCTCGTGGGCGATCGATCGCTTCTCCCACTGAGTGGTGGCGGTGGGGAAGGTACCGTCGACGGGGAAGGCGCTCACCGGGAGGAGATCGCCCCGCCCGCCGATGATCTCACCGGTCAGCCGACGCACGAACTCGGGTGCATTGTCGGGCACCGCAGGGGCCAGGCGGACGTCACCGGAGACCGCAGCCGGCACCTCGACCTCGACGAGGCCATCGAGAGCGCCGTCGACCGCCCGGAAGTTGCGCTCGACGACGGCTGCGCCGCGCTTCCCGTACGTCGACTCGATCGACTCCTTGATGTAGCCGATCGCCTGCTCGGTCGGGATGAGATCGGTGAGGGCGAAGAAGCAGGTCTGGAGAACCGTGTTCACCCGCTGCCCGAGCCCGGCGTCGCGTGCCACGGACAGCGCGTCGACCGCGAACAGCCGGATCCCCTTGTCGATGATGTGCTGCTGTACCTCGATTGGGATCCGTTCCCACACCTCCTCGGAGGGATACGGGCTGTTGAGGACCAGTGTCGCCCCCGCGGCGGCCCGCTCGAGGACGTCGATCCTCTCGAGGAAGCCGAACTGATGGCATCCGATGAACTTGGCTTCGGAGACCAGATAGGGCGCGTTGATCGGCTCGGACGAGAAGCGCAGATGGGAGACGGTTCGCGATCCCGCCTTCCTGGAGTCCAGGACGAAATAGCCCTGGGCGTGCAGCAGTGTGTGCTCACCGACGATCTTGACGGTGTTCTTGTTCGCCCCGACCGTGCCGTCGCTCCCCAGCCCGTAGAAGAGGGCGCCGAAGGCCCCGGGCGGCTCGGCGCGGAAGGACGCGTCGACGTCGAGGGAGAGGCCGGTCACGTCGTCGGTGATCCCCACCGTGAAGCGCGCCCGGGGTGAATCGGACCCGGCCTCATCGAACACCGCCTTCGCCATGGCGGGGGTGAACTCCTTCGAGGAGAGGCCATATCGCCCTCCGATGACCCTGGGCATGGGCCTGCCCCCGGTGACGCCTTCGGCGAGGGCGATGACCACGTCCTGGAAGAGAGGCTCCCCCGACGCCCCCGGTTCCTTGGTGCGATCCAGCACCGCGACGACGCGAGTCGACTCCGGCAGCGCCTCGAGGAACGAGGGGATGTGGAACGGCCGGTAGAGCCGAACCATCACGAGTCCAACCCGCTCGCCGGTTTCGACCAGGGCATCGACCGCCGCGGCGACGGCGCCGCCGCCCGATCCTATGAGCACCACGACGCGCTCGGGCTCCGGGTGCCCGGAGTAGTCGAAGAGCCGATAGCGGCGGCCCACCAGCCCCTCGAGACGTTCCATCGCGGCCAGGACATGGCCGGGCACGGCGTCGTAGTAGGGATTGGAGGCCTCACGCGCCTGGAAGAAGACATCGGGGTCCTGGGCGCTGCCCCGCAGTACCGGCCGTTCCGGTTCGAGCGCACGCATGCGGTGGGCGGCGATCGCCTCCGGGTCGATCATGGCGAGGAGGTCGTCATCGGTGAGCCGCTCGATCCTGGCGATCTCGTGAGAGGTGCGGAACCCGTCGAAGAAGTGCAGGAACGGCACGCGCGAGGTGAGCGCCACACTGTGCGCCACTGCGGCAATGTCCTGCGCTTCCTGCACCGAAGACGACGCCAGCATCGCGAACCCGGTGGTTCGACCGGCCATGACGTCGCTGTGATCGCCGAAGATCGAGAGAGCGTGGGTGGCGATGCTGCGGGCGGCGACATGGATCACGCCGGGGGTCAGCTCGCCGGCGATCTTGAACATGTTGGGCAGCATCAGCAGCAGACCCTGGGAAGCGGTGAAGGTGCTGGTGAGAGCGCCGCCCTGAAGAGCCCCATGGATGGCGCCTGCCGCACCGGCTTCGCTCTGCATCTCGACGACGACGGGCACGTTGCCCCACAGATTCGGGGTGCCGATGTTGGACCAGGCGTCGGCGAGCTCGCCCATCGCGGTCGCCGGCGTGATCGGATAGATCGCGATGACCTCGCTGAGACGATGAGCGACGTGAGCCGCTGCCTCATTGCCGTCGACCATGACGACTGGTCGCGTCACTGCGCCCCTCTCAATCTCGTGAAGGCCAGCATCCCCCTTTCGACCCGTGGTCACTAGGGCCGGGCGCGCTCCGCAAGGGGGGCGGAAGGCCCTATCTGCGGGCGTCGCCCGTCGCCCGTCGCCAGTACCCGGCGCCCTCGAAGCTCGGTCGTGGCGCGGCTGTCAGGTCAAACGTCGGGCACCGGCTCGGGGGCGCTCCCGCGCCAGGGCCAGAGGTGCGTCCTCCCCCGCCCCCGCGGGGAGGTGCCGAGCCCAGCGAGGCGGAGGGGGCAGGGGAGACAGCGTGCCACCCGACGACAGCCACGGGAGACAGGCGACGGAGAAGCGCCAAGATCGCGCGACGCGAGCAGAACAGTTTCCGGCCTAGGGCCGATGGCCGAGGGCCGATGGCCGCCCGACGGGCAACGGGCAACGGGCAACGGGTCTTCACGCCCACGGGAACCACTCCGGTACATCGAATGGCCATCCGAACGTGTTGAGCGCCATGACCACCGAGAAGAGCACCAGCCAGCCGATGCTGAGGGGGATCATCACCTTCCAGCCGAACGACATCAGCTGGTCGTAGCGCAACCGGGGCAGGGTCGCCCTGAGCCACACGAAGACGAACAACAGGGCGTAGGTCTTCAAGAAGAACCAGAAGATCGGCATCACCCAGGCGAGCCCCGAAGGCAGGCCGAGGTCAGGACCGAGCCATCCGCCGAGGAACAGCGTCACTGCTATGGCCGATACGTTGAACATGTTCACGTACTCGGCGAGAAAGAAGAGGGCGAACCGAATCCCCGAGTACTCGGTGTGATACCCGCCGACGATCTCGGACTCCGCCTCGACGAGGTCGAACGGCGCCCGGTTGGTCTCGGCCACCGCCGAGACGAAGAAGATCAGGAAGGAAGGGAGCAACCAGAAGACGAACCACCCGGGGATCAGCCAGCGGAAAGACCCCTGCTGCAGCTCGACGATGCGGGCGAGCGACATCGCTCCCACTCCACCCTCGCCGAGGGTCACCGCAGCCAGCACCACCACCGGGACGATTGCCAGCCCCATCGCCGCCTCGTACGAGATCATCTGGGCGGTGGCGCGCACCCCGCCGAGCAAGGGGTACTTCGAGCCCGAGGACCACCCGGCGAGCACGATCGAGTACACCGCCAGCGACGACATCGCCAGGATGAAGAGGAGCCCGACGTTCAGGTCGGTTCCCTGGAGCGTCACCGTGGTCTCGCCGATCGTGATGGGCGCCCCGAACGGGATCACCAGGAAGATGAGAAAAGCGGGCACCATCGCCGCCATCGGCGCCATCAGGTAGATCCCCAGCTCCACCTTGCGAGGCGTGATCTGCTCCTTGAAGAAGAGCTTCAGTCCGTCGGCCAGCGTCTGGAGGATCCCGAACGGGCCGGCGCGATTGGGCCCGATCCGGTTCTGCATGAAGGCGACGACGCGACGCTCGAACCACACCAGGATCAGGGTGTTGGCCACGAGGAGGGCGAAGGCGGCCACCACCTTGATCGCCGCCGACCAGAACGTGTTGGCGAACAAGCCCTCGAGGAAGGAGGTCACGGCTCACCGCCCGTCACCGGGACCACCTCGACGCCGGGGTCTGCACCGATGTCGAGCCCGAAGTTGAACGGCACATAGACGGTTCCCGGGGCCAGGGAGGAGTCGATGATCGCCGGGATCACCGCTTCGCCGGACCGCGACTTCACCGTCACGGCAATCCCTTCGGTGACGCCCAGCCGCGAGGCGTCGTCGGGATGAAGATGAGCCGCGGGGGTGGCCATGACCTTCTCCAGCGACGGGCCGGCGGTGACCATCGTGCCGGCGTCGTAGAGCACCCTGCCCAGGTGCAGCGCCATCCCGGCAACCGGGGGACCGGTGAGCTCGCCCGGCTCGGGGATCGGGAGCCCGCCATCCGGAGCCGCCGCCACGAGGCCGTCGCGTCCCTCGCCCCAGGCCAGCCCGTCCCAGGTGATCTCCCGATAGGCCGGGGCGACCTCGGCGATCTCCTTGGCGAGGGCGTCGGCCGGCCCGCCCAGTGAGCCGCCGAGCCGGGAGGCGAGGTCGCCCAGCACTTCGACCGCCGGCCGCGACTGACCCGTCCCCGGAGCCACCCGATTGACCTTCTGCACCCGGCCCTCGATGTTGGTGACGGTGCCCTCGACCTCGGAGAACGCCTCAACGGGGAGAATCACGTCGGCACCTCGGTTCGAGTCGGTGACGAAGAGGTCGAGCGACACCACGAACTCGGCGGCGGTGATCGCGGTGGTGGCCCGCGCCCTGTGGGGATGGTCGGCGGCCGGGTCGGTCCCCAGCATGATCAAGGCACGGACCGAGCCGTCGGCAAGGCCTTCGATGATCCCGTCGGCATCGCGGCCGGGTGCGGGCACGGGCGTGCCCCATGCCTCGCCGAGGGTGTCCCGACCGGCCTGATCGGCGGCGACCCTTCCGGGAAGCAGGCCGGGGGCCACTCCCATGTCGATCGCCCCGTGGACGTTGCCACGGCGGGCCACCGGGAGGATCGAGGCGCCGGGCAGTCCCGCCACGAACGCCGCCACCGCCGAGGCGAGTCCGGGGGCTTCGGTGAGCCCGCCACGGCCGATGATGGCCACCACCGGCCCCTCGTCGAGGGCGGCACGCACCGCGGCGAGGTCTCCCTCGCCCTTGCCGAGCCGATCGAGCAGGGCGGCACCCTCACCGGGCCGATATCGGACCACGTGGGTCGCCTCCCGGTCGAGTCCGGTTGACCTCGGGTGGATGACGATCAGGGTGGCTCCGAGTGCGCTCGCCGCCCGCCGCACCCTGAGGTAGAGGACGGGCAGCTCCTCTTTGAGATCGGGGCCCCAAACGAGGACGGTCTTGGCCGTCTCGAGGTCGCCGATCAGGGCGCGTGATTCGCCGGTGGCCAACAGCACCGGGTCGATCGCATCGCCGATTCGAGCATCGAGGCTGCCGGTGCCGATCACCGATCGAAGGAGCTTGCCGAAGGCGTACGCCTCTTCGTTGGTGCTCCTGGCACCGCCCAGGCCGGCGACCGCCGATGGACCGTGACGATCGATCACGTCCTTGATTCCCGACGCCGCCGTCGCCAGGGCATCGCCCCACGACGCCTCGTGGAGCTCACCGTCCTCGCCCCGCACGAGTGGAGCCGCGAGGCGGGCCGGCGAGCGGAGATACTCGTAGCCGAACCGGCCCTTGTCGCAGAGCCACCCGTGGCTCACCGGCTCCGAGTCGACGGCGAGCAGCCGCAGCACCTGGTTCTGGCTGGCCTGCACCGAGACCCGGCACCCCACCGAGCACATCGTGCAGGTGCTCTCCACCGCCTCGAGGTCCCACGGCCGGGCGCGGAAGCGGTACGGCGTCGCGGTGAGCGCCCCGACGGGGCAGATCTGCACCGTGTTGCCCGAGAAATACGAGGCGAACGGCTCGTCGGGGAACGTGTTGACCTGGGTGTAGTTGCCCCGGTCGATGAACTCGATGAGGGGGTCGCCCGAGATCTCGTCGCAGAAGCGGGTGCAGCGGGCACAGAGGATGCACCGTTCCCGATCGAGCATCACGAGGTCGCTGATGGGGATCGGCTTCTCGAAGTGGCGCTTCTCCTCGACGAACCGGCTCTCGCCCGGCCCGTGCGACAGGGTCTGGTCCTGCAGGGGGCACTCCCCGCCGCGATCGCACACCGGGCAGTCGAGGGGATGGTTGATGAGGAGGAACTCGAGCACCCCCTCCTGGGCCTTCTTCACCATGTCCGACTTGGTGTCGACGAGCACACCATCGGCCACTCGCTGCGTGCAGGCGGTGACCAGGCCCCGCCCCCGGGGGGTCTCCACCTCGACGAGGCACATGCGGCACATCCCCACCGGCTCCATGCGGGGGTGCCAGCAGAACCGGGGGATATAGGTCCCGTGGTCCTGGGCGGCCTTGATGATGAGTTCGCCGGCGGGGACCTCGACCTCCTTGCCGTCGATCGTGAGCTTCACCATCTCAGACACCGGCGGGCACCTCCCCCGAGACCATGGCGGCGACCTCGTGACGGAAGTGGGTCATGATCGAGGTGATCGGGGAGACCGCCGACGGCCCGAGGGGGCAGATCGTCGTCATCGCCGGCGGCCACCTGAGCCCGGGGCTGATGTTGTCGCTGACGTCGAGGAGCAGGTCTAGGTCGGAGCGCCGGCCCTCGCCGTGGAGGATGCGCTCGAGGATTCTCTCCAGCCACGTGGCACCCTCGCGACAGGGGGTGCCTTTGCCGCACGACTCGTGGGCGAAGAACCTGACCAGGCTGAGGGCGGCGGCGACGACGTTGGTGGTCTCGTCCATGACGACGATCCCGCCCGAGCCCAGCATCGTCCCGAGCCGGGCGCAGGCCTGGACCGTGATCGGCTCGTCGAGATTGTCGGGGACCAGCCACGGGGCGGATGCCCCACCGGGGATCCAGCATTTGAGTTCCTTGCCGCCGCGGATGCCTCCGCCCAGGTCGTGGATGAGGTTGCGCCAGGTCATCCCCATGACGATCTCGTAGTTCCCCGGCCGCTCCACGTGCCCCGACACCGAGAACAGCCGGGTTCCCCTCGAGCCCTCGGGGCCGATGGCGTCGTACGCAGCGCCGCCGTTGGTGATGATCCACGGGATGTTGGAGATCGTCTCGACGTTGTTCACGATCGTCGGTTGGGCGTACAGGCCCTCCACGGCGGGGATCGGCGGCTTGATCCTCGGCTCGCCACGGCGCCCTTCGAGACTGTTGAGCAGGGCAGTCTCCTCGCCGCAGATGTAGGCGCCCGCCCCGAGATGCACGGTCACGTCGAGCGAGAAGCCACTGCCCAGGATGTCATCGCCGAGGTATCCGGCGTCGCGGGCCTCCTCGAGCGCCGCCTGGATACGGCGGGCCGGGCGGGGGTACTCGCCCCGCACGTACACGAAGGCGTGATTCACGCCCAGGGCGAACGACGAGATGACGATCCCCTCGACCAGCTGGTGTGGGTCGCGCTCGAGCAACTGCCGGTCCTTGAAGGTGCCGGGCTCGGACTCGTCGGCGTTGATGACGAGGTACCGCGGGGTCGATGGGGCGAGGAAGCCCCACTTCACGCCGGTGGGGAAGCCGGCGCCACCCCGCCCGGCGATGTTCGACGCCTTGACCTCCTCGGCGATCGCTTCGGGCTTCATTCCGAGGGCCTTGCGGAGTGCCGCGTACCCGCCGGTCTGCTCGTAGCGGGCCAGGGTGTGGGAGTCGGAGGGATGGGCGTCCATGCGGGTGGTGAGGATCTGCTCGGTCATGTGGCCGCCGTCCCGTAGGGCCCGAAGGCGGGGAACGGCCCGATCGCCCCGACCGGGTCGACCGGTCCGGGGTCGAAGGAGGGGCTTCCGCCGAAACGCCCCTGGAGATCGTCCGACCGGATCACCTCGGGGGACTCGTCGAGGAGCCACCGCACCAGCGCCCGCGCCGAGTCGGGGGTCATGCCCTCGACCATCTCGTAGTCGACCTGGATGGCGGGCGCCCCTCCGCAGGCTCCGATGCACTCGACCGACTCCACCGACAAGGACCCGTCGAGTGCGGTCTCGCCATCCGGAACGCCGGTCTCGTCGGCCACTGCGTCGAGCACGGCCTCCGAGCCGAGGAGGTGGCAGGAGATCGAGCGGCACACCGACACCAGATGCCGGCCCACCTCCCGCTTGTACATCGTGTAGAACGACGCCGCCGCCAGGACCTGCGCCGCGGTGATCCCGGTCCGGTCGCCGACCTCCTTCATCCCCTCGTCGGTGAGGCGCCCTTCCTCGCGCATCGCCAGGTAGAGGAGCGGCATCACCGCGGAGCGGCGCTCGGGGTAACGCGCGACGATGGCGTCGGCGCGTTCCGAGGTGGCGGGGGACCAGGTCATGGAGAGCCTCCAGCCTCCAGCCTCCAGCCACCAGGAAGAGCGACCTCCTCCGTGCCGAAGGCACGGGGGAGGTGGCTCGGCCGAAGGCCGAGACGGAGGGGGCGGTGGACACAGCGTGCGCGTTCGCGCGCAGGCCTTCTTGCTGGGGGCTGGAGGCTGGAGGCTGGAGGCTTCCTCATCATCGATCGACATCTCCCATGACCGGGTCGACCGAGGCCAGTGCCGAGATCGTGTCGGCTATCAACGAGCCGGTGAGCATCACCGGGAGCGCCTGGACGTTGGCGAAGGACGGCCCTCGCACGTGGAGCCGCCACGGCTTGGCTCCGCCACTCGAGACGAGATACATCCCCAGCTCCCCGCGCGGCGACTCGACGGCCTCGTACACCTCGCCGGCGGGCACCTTGAAACCCTCGGTGAAGATCTTGAAGTGGTGGATCAGTGCCTCCATCGACTGATCGAGGCGCGCCCGCGGCGGCGGAGTCACCTTGCGATCTTCCGACCGATAGTCCCCGAGTGGCATCGTCTCGGCCACCTGTCGGGCGATGCGGAGCGACTGCCTGATCTCCTCGAAACGCACGATGAAGCGGTCGTAGACGTCACCATGCTCGGTGGTCGGCACATCGAACTCGTACTGCTCGATTCCCGAGTAAGGGAATGCCTTGCGGAGGTCGAAGTCGATACCCGACGCCCTGGCGAGTGGGCCGGTCACGCCGTAGGCGAGGCACTCCTCGGGAGTGATGACCCCGACGCCGTGGGTGCGCTCGATGAAGATCGGGTTCTCCATGAGGAGACCCTCGTAGTCGGCCAATCCTGCGAGCACCGTCTCCTCGATCGCAGCGACGTCCTCCTCCCACCCGTCGGGAAGGTCGGCGGCGACCCCGCCGGGGCGGATGTAGTTGTGATTCATCCGCAGGCCGGTGGTCTTCTCGAAGAACGCGAGGACCGCCTCACGTTCCCTCCACCCGTAGATCATCATCGACAGCGCTCCGAGGTCGAGCCCCGTGGTTGCCGCCCACAGGAGATGGCTCGCCACTCGATTGAGCTCGGTCATGAGCACCCGGATCGCCTGGGCGCGTGGGGGGATCTCCAGGCCCAGCAGCCGCTCCACCGCCAGTGAGAACGCCAGCTCGTTGTGGAACGGCGACAGATAGTCCATGCGCGTGACGTTCGTGGGGCCCTGCATGAAGGTCAGAGTCTCTCCGGTGCGCTCCATGCCGGTGTGCAGATAGCCGATGATCGGCTTCACCCGCCGGATCGTCTCGCCATCGAGCTCGACCTGGAGCCGCAGCACGCCGTGGGTGGCGGGATGCTGCGGTCCCATGTTCACGATCTGGGTCTGCTCGGTGGAGGGCTCGACGCCGGCCGCGTAGTCGTCGACGACGAGGGTGCCGCGCTGACCGGCGAGCACCGCCGCCTCCTCCTCGAGGAGCATCTCCTGGGCGCCTTCGTCGGTAAAACGCCCGGTGTCGACCGGCGCCTCGGTGCCGCTCAGCCAGAGGTCGTGGACGACGCGGCGCTTCGCCTTGCCCTGGTCCCCGGGTGATTCCGGCGGAGCCTGCTCGGCCCCGGGTGGGGGGGCCTCGGTGTCGCCGGTGACGCTGTCGGGAGGCTTGCTCATGAGACCTTGTTCGATCCCTTGAATTGCACGGGCACCGAGCCGATGGGAGCGTCCTTGCGAAGCGGGAATCCCACCCAGTCGTCGGGGAGCAGGATGCGAGTCAGATCGGGATGGCCTTCGAACTCGATGCCGAACAGGTCGAAGGTCTCGCGCTCGTAGAAGTCGGCTCCGGGGAACACGCCGGTGATGGAGGGTGCGGTTGGATCGTCCCCGGGGACTCCGACCAGTATCCGGATCCGGCGCGGGGGCTCGAGCGACAACAGGTTGACGACGACCTCGAACCGTGGATCGCGGTCCAGGTAGTCGACGCCACACAAGTCGATGAACATCCTGAATCCGGCGACCTTGGCGGCGTCCACGAAGCCGACGAGATCCTCGCGGGGCACGCGGACCACCACCTGCCCGTGCGAAACCTCGAACTCGGCGGAGTCGAAGCGGCTTGCCAGGTCGTCGTACGGCGGCCCGGGCGACCGGATCTCCGTCGGCTCGGTGGTCATCGGATCGCGTACTCCCCCGCGGAGATGCGGTTCTGCAGCGTGAGGATCCCGTGGATGAGCCCCTGCGGACCCGGCGGGCATCCCGGTACGTAGACGTCGACGGGGACCACCTGGTCCACTCCCTGGACGAGGGCATAGTTGTTGAACATCCCGCCGGTCGAGGCGCAGGCGCCCATCGAGATGACCCACTTCGGCTCCGGCATCTGATCGTAAACGCGCCGCAGCGCCGGCGCCATCTTGCGCGACAGCCGCCCCGCCACGATCATCAGGTCC
>JAUYIV010000263.1 GCA_030688105.1 Actinomycetota bacterium
GCGGCTGCGGCCTTCTCCCATGGGTTCCTCGCCGGGCCCGGGACCGCAGATCTCTGGTCGCCGAAGGTCCTCCGGGCTGCCTCGGGAGCCCACTTCCGCACCCCGCTCGGCTCGGTGATGGACATCGAAATGGTGCGCGCCGGCGGGCGGCTCGTCGTCGCCACGGTGGCCAGCGGTGGTGATCCGCCCGGACCGCTCCCCGAGCCGGTGGCGATCATGGTCGGGAGCGAGCCACATGGGCTGCCGCCGGAGATCGTCGAGATGGCCGACCACAGGGTGACCATCCCGATGTCCCCGGGCACCGAAAGCCTCAACGCCGCGGTTGCCGGCGCGATCGTGGCGTACGTTGGGGCCATCGGTACCGGACTTTTCAAGTGATGGGCGAGGGGCGACCGGCAGTGACCGTTTCCAGCCTCTCGGGTTCCCGTCCGGCGAATCGCGACCTGCCGGCGAACTCGCCCGCGTTGAGCTGGCGATTCCGCATCTAACCTCCCCGGTCATGACTCCCGAGGAACTGCGCTCCTTTGCCGACGCCGCGCTGGCGCGGCTCCAGGCAGCGGAGGATTCCACCGCAATCGACGAGATCGAAGCCGAGGTCCTCGGCGATTCGTCTCCGGTCACCCAGGCGCGTCGGTCACTCAAGGATGCGAGCGCGGACACCCGGCGCGAGCTCGGCAGCGTCGTCAACGAGGTCGCCGCTCGGCTCGCCTCGAAGGTCGGGGAGCGCCGCTCCGAGGTGGAGATGGCAGAGCGGGATGTGCGCCTGGCGAGTGAGCGCCTCGACATGACCCTCCCCGGCAGGGCGCCGGCTCGTGGCGCAGTCCATCTGGTACGCCAGGTATGGGACGAGGTGGTCGACATATTCATCGGTCTCGGGTACACCGTCGCCTCGGGTCCCGAGATCGACACCGACTACCACAACTTCAAGGCGCTCAACTACCCCGACGCCCACCCGGCCCGTCTCGAGACCGACACGCTCTACATCGAGCACGGCGAGGACCCCGAAGGGGTGCTGCTCAGGACGCAGACCTCGACGGTGCAGGTGAGGTGGATGGAGGAACACGAACCTCCGGTGTATGTCGTCTCCCCCGGGCGGGTCTACCGCCGGGAGACCACCGACGCCACCCACACTCCGGTCTTCCATCAGATGGAGGGTCTCGCCGTCGACGAGTCCATCACGTTCGCCGATCTCCGCGGGACGCTCCAGCACATGGCCGACCAGCTCTTCGGTCCGGGGCGGCGCCTCCAGTTCGTGCCCAACTTCTTCCCCTTCACCGAGCCGTCGGCGGAGATGCTCGTCTCCTGCTTCTCCTGCGACGGCTCCGGCTGTCGCGTGTGCAGCCAGACGGGCTGGATCGAGTTGCTGGGCTGCGGGATGGTCGATCCGAGCGTCCTCGAGAACGTGGGGTACGACCCCACCCGGGTCTCCGGCTTCGCCTTCGGGATGGGCCTCGACCGGCTTGCCATGATCCGGTACGAGGTTCCGGAGCTGAGGTACTTCTTCAGCCCGGACTTGCGGATCCTGGAGCAATACCGATGAAGGCGACACTTCGCTGGATCCAGGAGTTCGTCGATCTGCCCACCGAGGATCCCGACGAGGTTGCCCGCGCCTTGACTGGGCTGGGCATCGAGGTCGAGACGATCGAACGCCTCGAGGCGCCGTTCTCGGGAGTCGTGGTGGCTCGGGTCGACGACATCCGCCAGCACCCCGACGCCGACCGGCTCCGGGTGGTGACACTCGACGCCGGTGGCGGGCACCTCGACGTGGTGTGCGGGGCCTGGAACTTCGACGTGGGTGCGACGGTGGCATACGCCATGGTGGGCTCGGTGCTCGCCGGAGGCATGGAGGTGGGGGAGAAGGAGATCCGCGGCGTCGCGTCACCGGGGATGATCGCGTCGGAAGCCGAACTCGGCATCGGCGACGACGCAGAGGGGATCCTCGTGCTCGATTATCCGTTCGAGCCCGGTGCGGACTTCGCCTCGATGCTTCCCTACCCGGACGCCGTCTTCGACCTGTCGATCACCCCGAATCGTCCGGATGCCATGTCGATCCACGGCATAGCCCGAGATCTGGCCGCCCTGTTCGATGTCGCGGCACGCCACCCGGATCCGTGGGTGGAGCCCGACGGTGCGTCGACGAAGGCACAGGTGAGGATCGAGGAGCCCGATCTGTGCCCGCGGTTCACCGCCCGGGAGCTGCGGAACGTGAGCGTCGGGTCGTCGCCGCTGTGGATGAGGGACCGGCTGCGGCGGGTAGGCATCCGGCCGATCAACAACGTCGTCGACGTGAGCAACTACGTGATGGTCGAGTACGGCCAACCCTTGCACGCGTTCGACCTCGACCGGGTACCGGAGGAGACCATCATCGTCCGGAGGGCGCGCCCGGGTGAGACGCTCCGGACGCTCGATGGCGTCGAGCGCGCGCTCACCGCGGACGACCTCGTCATTGCCGGTCCCCACGACCCGCTCGGCCTTGCCGGGATCATGGGGGGCGAGGACTCGGAGGTCACCTCGGCGACGACCCGGGTCCTGATCGAGGTGGCCCACTTCGCCCCCGAGGGCGTCCTTCTCGCCGGGAAGCGCCACGCCATCAGGTCCGAGGCCGTGTCTCGATTCGAGCGCGGCGTCGATCCCGAGTTGCCCCCTGTCGCCTCGGCTCGGGCGGCATCGTTGATCGCAGAGCTGGCTGGAGCCGAGGTGGCCGACGGGTTCATCGACGAGTACCCGAAGCCGTGGAAGGCTCCCGTGGTCGTGCTTCCCGAGAGAGAGCCCGAACGGGTGCTCGGCATACCGATCGAGCCCTCGGTCTCCGCGGACTACCTCCGAAGGCTGGGGTTCACGGTGGAGGGCGAGCGTGACCTGACGGTGACCGTCCCATCATTCCGCCCCGACGTCGGCCGCCCCGCGGATCTCGTGGAGGAGGTCGCCCGGATCCACGGCTACGACAAGATCCCGGCGAGCCTGCCATTCGGCCAGGGGGGCGTGTTGCCGGCATGGCTTCGCCGAGAGCGCGCCATACGTGAGGTCATGGTGGGTGCGGGTTACTACGAGGTCTGGAACTTCGACTTCATGGGCATCGACGAGGTAGAGCGGCTGGCCCTTCCCGATGATGACCGCCGGGTGGTACCGGTGGAGGTGCGCAATCCGTTGAGCGACGAGCAGCGTCACCTTCGCACCACGCTCCTCCCCGGCCTGCTCCGGGGAGTCGCTCTGAACCAGGCCCGCAACCTGAGCGATGTCGCCCTCTTCGAGGTGGGAACCGTCTTCTTCCCCTCGGATGGCGAGCTACCCGATCAGCCGGGGCGGCTCGGGTTCGTCGCAGCCGGCCGGATCCCCGGGCCGTCTTGGGAGAAGCGGCCTGAACGCGACGGCCGTGACGCCAAGGGTCTCGTCGAGACCCTCCTCGGGTCGCTGCGGATCGGGGCCCGCTTCGAGCAGGCGGCACTGCCCGGGTACCACCCGGGGCGGTGCGCCCGGGTCCTTGTCGACGGTGCGGAGATCGGGGTGATCGGCGAGATCCATCCCGCGGTGTCGGAGCGCTTCGGCATCGCGGGGAGAGTCGCCGGGGGAGAGCTCGACCTCGATGCACTCGTCCCGGAGCGGATGAGCTTCGAGATCCCCAGCCAGTTTCCTCCCGTCGTCTTCGATCTGGCATTCGATGTCGCCACCGAGACCGCGGCCTCTTCGATCGTCGAGACCATCGAAGCGGCAGCC
>JAUYIV010000266.1 GCA_030688105.1 Actinomycetota bacterium
ACGGCTCTCAGCCGACCTCGGCCACCTCGATGATGTTCCCGTCACAGTCCTTGAACCAGGCGGCCTTGGAGCCTCCGAACGTGAAGAGGCCGTCGACCGTCTTGAAGTCGGGGAGGTCGTACTCCTCGAAGACCACGCCCCGGTCTCTGAGATCGCTCATCGCCTCTTCGATGTGCTCGACATGGAAGCCGGCGGCGGTGTTTTGGGCGGTCCCGGCAAAGGCGCTTCGGGTCACGACGAACCAGGTGTCTCCGGCGCACCGGTACCACAACCCGCCGGGATCCTCGGTCTCGGGTTCCATGCCCAGGTGATCGCGGTACCAGGCGCGGGCCCGGTCGAGGTCCTGGGAAGGGAGCACTGCGTAGACGGAAAAGCGATCGAGCATCGGTGTCCTCCTCGGCGGCAATCTACGCCCCAAGGCGGATGTGAAGGCCGCCGAAACCCTTCCCTCATGAAGCGCCCAGGCCGGCGCCGTCGAGGGAGTACTCGTGGCCGTGCGCGAGGATGGCGGAGCCTCAGCTCGAAAGGCCAGCAGGGCCGAGGGTCGAAGGCGGCCAACGCGCCGGATGACGCAGCCACCTCAGGGACCCGAGGCTGATCCGGATCTCCGCAGTTGTCGCTAGCCGCGGCCGCGTGGATCGCTCCCGTAGGAGTTGCGAGCGCCCATCTTCCCGTCGGACGTGTGGATGATGTGCTCGGTCTTCTCCCGCATCGCGGTCGCCCGGCCCGCCTTCTGGGCGGCGGCCTTGGTGGGGAACACCTTGCTGACCTTCGATGCGCCGGCGCGCTTGTTGGCCCAGCCCTTGCCGTGGGGCACGGTGTGGACCGCCGGGTTGGTGTTGGCCTTGGGCTTCGCGCCGGTCTTCTTGCGCTTCTTGGCCGCAGGCTTCCTCGTGGTGTTGCGAGTTGTCACTGGTCCTCCTGACTCGCGTCCAATCCGATGATGCCAGGTCTGAGATGCAGCGTACAGTCGCGGGTTCAGAGTCCCTCTCGGATCCCGGGGACAATGAGGCGCACGCGATCGCTTCCACTGAACACGCCCGAAGGCACTTCGACCCCGGCTCTCCGGAATACTCCTTCGGGGATACCGATGTCGGTGAGCCAGAGCTCCCCGACCCGGTGGGTGTCGAGACCCGTCTTGGGAAGAGCGAGGGTCAGCGTCGTGGCGGCCGAGATCGCTGCGCCCGGCGCCTCCCCCGAAGTGGCGTCCACACCGGAGGGCACGTCCAGCGCGATCACCGGAGCCGGCCGGAGTTCCGCCCACTCGATCATCTCGAGCACAGGTCCCCGCGGCGCGGATTGGAGACCGTAGCCCACGAGGGCGTCGACGATCAGCGCGGCGTCGAGGGCCTCTAGGGCTTCGATCTCGGCGGTGCGTCCCGACGACTGGCGGTAGACCTCGAGCTGCTGTCGCGGTACCGGCGCCAGGCGCCCTGAATCGGCCACCACCACCGTGACGTCGACCCCGTGATTGGCCAGATGACGGGCGGCGCAGATCCCTCCGCCGCCGTTGCCACCCGTACCCGCCAGTACGACGAGCCTTTCCCGTCTCCGGTCGAACCCCGGGTACTCGATCGCCGTCCAGGCAAGCGACCGTCCCGCGTTCTCCATCATCTGAAAGAGGTTGGGCCCGGGCCCCTCGACGGCGATCCGGTCAACGAGCGCCATCTGTGCTTCGGTAACGGCGGGGACGCGGACACCCGATGGCGTCTCGAATGACTTCTGCATCAGGGTTTCGGTTCGGCGGCGATGCGTACCAGCGCATCCGCGTCCACGACCTCGATCTTGCGGTAGGCCGTGGCGATCGCCCCCGTCCGGCGAATGGCACCGAGAGCCTCGTTCACGGACTGTCGGCTGACCCCGAGCAGGGTGGCAATGGCGGCTTGGGACAGCTCGATCTCGCCGTGCTTCCGAGATTCCTCCGTGAGCAGGTCCGCCACCTGGGCGATCACCGTCTTGTGCATGAGATGGATGATGCGACGCTGCGTGTCCTGGAGTTGGCGGAGGCCGGCGACCAGCCACCGAAGGCACAGGGCGGGTCGTTGCGCCAGTTCGGGGATCAGTTTCTCCCGGGGGAATCTGAACGCGGTGACCCTTCCCATCGCCCGTGCCGAGGACATGTAGGTCCCTTCACCGAACATCGCGATGTCACCGAGGACGGCGCCCGGTCCGATGCGGGCGATCACGTCGCGATCCTTGCCGCGCGTCCGGTAGAGATCGACCGTTCCCGACTCGATGAGGTAGGCAGCCACCGCGGGATCGCCCTCACGAAAGAGGTGGGATCTCGGCTGCCGGGTGACTGTCTCGGCGATGCTGCGGAGCGCGATGAGATCTTCGGGTGTCAGTGGCAGGTAGTCGGGGCGTCCGAACGATCGAGCCATCCAGGCGAGGTGTTGGTCGTCTGCGAGACCCATCGAGAACCTCGGGGAGGCGGCAGCGTGTCGTGGAGGGTACCCGGGCAGTGGGTGCGCACCCTCTCAGTCTGTGCTGGCAAGTGTCGGAATCCCGACAATGGTCGCCGTCGCCGGCCCGATGTCTGCGTTGCTCTCTGCGTGAGACTGTCATCCGCGATCGCGGCGGTTCCACTCTCCGTCGTCCTGGCATCGTGCGGCGGGTCGGGACCGGATGCTTCGAATCCTGATGTCACGGATTCTTCGGCCGCCACGTCGTCCTCCGGGGGCACGTTACCGGCAGGCCCTTCGGCGTTGTCGGATCCGTCTCATCCGGATCTGCCTGCTCCCCTCGTCGATCCGGGAGAGATCATCCCCGGTGGGCCCCCGCCCGACGGGATACCGTCGATCGACGAGCCGGTGTTCGTCACCGTCGATGAAGCCGACGTCTGGCTCGACGATCGCGAGCCGGTGGTGTATCTGGCGCTGGGTGGTGAGGTCCATGCCTATCCGGTGCAGATCATCATCTGGCACGAGATAGTCAACGACGAGGTCGGGGGCACTCCGGTCGCCGTCACCTATTGCCCGTTGTGCAACAGCGCGGTCAGCTATCGGCGGGTCGTCGATGGCGTTACGACCACTTTCGGGACGTCCGGTCAGCTGTATGCCTCGGCCCTGGTGATGTACGACCGCGCCACCGAGTCGCTCTGGACCCACTTCGACGGAAGGGCGGTCGCCGGTGTGTTGACCGGACACGAATTGGAGCCGTTGCCCTCCCCGTTGCTCGCCTGGGGCGACTTCAAGGCCGCCTTCCCCGAGGGCGTGGTCCTCGATCGCGACGCCACCGGGTACGCCCGTCCCTACGGCAGCAATCCGTACGCCGGCTACGACGACCCGGACACGTTCCCCTTCCTCTTCCGCGGCGACGTCGACGCCCGCGCCCGAGCGAAGCAGCGGGTGGTCGGCGTGGTCGTCGGCGATATGGCGATGGCGTGGACCCTCGAGGCCATCTCGGAGGGATCGGCGCGGGCGACCAATGCGAGCGTCGGGGACGCCCCGGTGACGATTCTCTGGAAGGCAGGGCAGGTGAGTGCTCTCGACACCGGGATCCCGGAAGAAGGCAACGATGTCGGATCGGTCGGGGTGTTCTCGCCAGTCGTCGACGATCGGGTGCTCACGTTCACCGCCAGTGGGGAGGTGTTCGTGGACGACCAGACCGGCACGACGTGGGATATCACCGGATCGGCGCTGGCCGGCCCGCTGGCCGGGCGCATCCTCGAGCAGATCCACCACTTCGACACGTTCTGGTTCGCCTGGTCCACCTATCAGCCCGGCACAGACCTGGTCGGCGCCTGAGCTCGGCCACGCTTCAGATCAGGCTGACCGGCCTCCGGGGCCCCACCTGGCATCTTTCCCCCCGCCAGTAACGGTGGGGCTGATCGCCGGGGTCGGTGTTTGCCGCCGGTGCCCTCCTCCCCCGCGGAGTGGGGGAGGAGGCCCGAAGGGGTCACACCAGCGGGTCGTTCGAGGGCAGCGGGCACTCCTGGTTCCAGCGTGTGATGACTCGGCTCTCCCCCTCCCAACCAAGCAGCGACACGGTTGCCGTCTGCAGGACGAGGGATCGACCGTGGTCGGCGGGGAGGCCGATCCACCTTGCCGCCAGGATCCGCAGCAGGTGCCCGTGGCCGAAGAGCGCGACCGGTCCCGACGCGCTCAGGGCGCGCTCGATGACCCGATCGGCGCGATCGCCCACCTCGTCCACGGACTCTCCTTCGATGATCGGATGGGACCAGACCGACCAGTCGGGGACCTCCCGCCGAATCTCTCCAGTAGTGCGACCTTCGTAGGCGCCGTAGTCCCATTCCTGGAGGTCGTCGACGATCACCCCAAGGTGTCCGAATCCGGCGATCTCCATCGTCTGGAGCGCCCTCAGCCGGGGGCTCGAGAGGACGGCCCCGAACTCCATGCCCGCCAGCATGTCCGCGAGGGCGACCCCCTGCCGGCGACCCAGTTCGGTCAGCGGGACGTCGGTGATCCCGGTGTGCTTTCCGAGGGCACTCCATTCGGTCTGTCCGTGGCGAACCAGTATCACATCGGGTCGCATGACATCCTCCAACCAGGAGCCTGCGGCGAAAGGGGCGCCAAGGAAAGGCCCGCTACCCATTGACGCACGCGCTGACTACTCGCGCCGCGACACAACCCTATGCGTCGGGGCCACTCCGGGCCTGAGCGAACCTGTCAGCAGTCCGGTGTGCGGCCCCTTGAAGACTACGAGCAGCCCATCGAGTTGCCACAGTTGAGGCAGCGATAGCACGACCCGTTGCGCACCGTGATGTGGCCGCAGGTGTCACAGAGGGGGGCGTCCCCCATCATCTCGCCGAGCGCGGTCTGGACCGAGGCGGCCTGGGTGGAGGTCGCGGCGCCCTTCTTGATCATGGTCACGGGCGGGGCGACGGCATGGTCGTGCCCGTGACCCTTGCCGTTGCCGTTGGCGTTCCTCTTGCCGTTGGTGGCGGGCACCGGTGGCTTCGCCACCGCGGGGTGATTGATCGGCGCCGTGATCGGCATCTCGTCGTCGAGGCCGAGCTGGACGCCGGCATCGATCGCCAGGCCGCTGGGCGGCTCGGGCAGCTCACCCACCTCCTTGGGCGGCACCTGCACCAGGTCGGTCCGGCCCAGGTACTCCATGCCGAGGGCGCGGAACACGTAGTCGATGATCGAGTTGGCCATCTTGATGTTGGGATGGCCCTCCACCATGCCGCGGGGCTCGAACGTCTGGAACGTGAACGACTCCACGAACTCCTCGAGGGGCACTCCGTACTGGAGGCCCTTCGACACCGCGATGGCGAAGCATCCGAGGATCCCGCGGAGGGTCGCCCCCTCCTTGGCCAGGTCGATGAACAGCTCGCCGAGCGTGCCGTCGCCGTACTCGCCCGTGCGGAGGAAGACCTTGTGGCCGCCGACCTTCGCCTCCTGGGTCCATCCCTGGCGCCGCGACGGCAGCAGGAACCGCGGGCGATTGACCCCGTGGTACGCCTGGGTGGGGCTGACCCCCGGAGCGAACGTGCCGGTGATCACCCGCGCCTCGGCGTCGATGGCCTGGGTGAGCGCCTCGGGCTCGTCATCGTGGGTGTCGCCCTCCCCGGTGCTCGACGACAGCGGCTGGCTCGCCTTCGAGCCGTCGCGGTAGAGGGCCATCGCCTTGATGCCGAGCTCGGCCGACAGCCGGTAGGCGTCCT
>JAUYIV010000277.1 GCA_030688105.1 Actinomycetota bacterium
CCATCAGCCATCAGCCATCAGCCAGAAATCGTACCGGCTACGTCGGTCGCGGTTTCACGTGGAACATACCGACGGGAGCGGACCTCGATCCAATCTGAGATCTAGATCTCATCCGGGGACTACTCGCCCTCGGCGGCCACGATCACGGACCGCTGGGGCTCCTCGCCTTCCGAGAAAGAACGGACCCCCTCGATGTCGGCGATCGTGTCGTGGACCACCTTGCGATCCGCCGAGTTCATCGGTTCGAGCATGATCTCGCCGCCCTCGGCGAGGACCTTGTCCGCCAGCCGCCGGGCGTAAATCCGCAGGGCCTCTCGACGCCGCTCGCTGTATCCGGCGATGTCCAACCTGATCCGGGCACCCTGCTGCGTCTTGCGCTGCACGATGGTCCGGCAGAGCTCCAGCACCGATTGAAGGATGGCTCCCTTGGTACCCACCAATGCCTCGGTCTGCTCTCCGGTGACATCCGCATAGATGACGTCGTCCTCGACGCGGGTCGAGACCGTTCCCTCCAGCCCAAACGCCTCCAGCAGCCCGCTGAGGAACTCTTTGATCTGCTCGGCCTGCTCTTCCACACCGATCACCTCGCGATCGTCGGGACGCGACCTCGCCCCGCCGCCCTCTCGGCCGCCGTTACGGCCGCCATCTCGGCTGCCCTCTCGCCTGGGAGCCCGGGCCCTCGCCCCTGCGTCGCTCTGGGATACCCCACTTCCCCTTCCACTCGACGTCTTCGGCCCCGACTGGCGCGTCGGCCGGTCTCCGGAGCCCCGCGACCGGCGACTGTCGCCGCCGGAGCCCCGCCCCCGCTGGCCCGACGACGCCCGAGGCTCAGCCTTTGGCTTACGCCGGATCCGCACCACCGCATCCTCGCCTCCGATACCCAAGAACCCGCGGGTGGGCTCCTGGAGAACCTCCACCTCGGCTTCGTCGGCCGAGGTGAGACCGAGCTCCTCGAGGCCGGCCGCCACCGCAGTGTCGACGGACGGTCCGCGAACTTCAACGAACTCCCCGGGAGTCACCTACTTCCTCCTCCGCTTCTTGCCCCGCTTCTTCTTCGAGACATGCGGACTCCTCCTGGTGTCACCCAATGGTTGGGTTGCCATGCCGGGGGAGCCCTGGCTCGCACGGGACGGTGTCGTGTCGTCGTGGGCGCGGCCCTTCGGCGGCGCCTCGGCCTTCTTGGGGTCTCCGTCCATCCCCAGGATCAACGACTGCTGGCCGATCCTGAAGATCTGGCTGGCGGCGAAGTACACCACCAGGCCGGAAGGAAGATTGAACGAGATGAAGCCGAAGAATAATGGAAAAATCTTCATGATGGCTTGACCAGGCTGCTGCTGGCCTGGAGTCGGGTTCCGCGCCATGGTCTGGCGCTGCTGCCAGTAGGCGGTGAAAACCACGATGATGATGGTGAGGAAGTAGGGAATCGCGTCGACGACGCCGACCTTCAGCGACTCGCTGGGCGACAGGCCCAGGTTCATCCACAGAAAATCGATCTTGCCGGCGGCCACCGCCGTCGCCAGGTCGCTCCCGGCGGAGACCCATTTCCCCGGGTTGCGCAGAACGCTGAAGAGGGCGAACCAGATGGGCATCTGCATGATCAGCGGGAGGCAGCCGGCGGCAGGGTTGACGCCGCGCTCCTTGTAGAGGGCCATCATCGCCGCCTGCTGGGCCTGCCGATCGTGCTTGAGTTCCTTCTGGATTCGCTTGATGTCGGGCTGGATCTCCTGCATCGCCTTCATCGAGCGGGTCTGCTTGAGCGTCAACGGGAAGAGGAGGATTCCGATGGCGATTGTCAGGAAGATGATGGCGATTCCGAAATTGGGGATCAGGCTATAGAAGAAGGTCAGGGTTCCGCCGAGGATCTCCTGGATGCCGTTCCAAATGGCCGACATCAACGAACCCCCATCTCATCCCGGAGCGGCACCGGATCGAGGCCGCCTTCTCTCCATGGATGGCAACGCCCGATCCGCTTCACAGCAATCCACGACCCGCGCAACGCTCCCCATTCGTCGATCGCCTCGAACGCGAACGCGGAGCACGTCGGCTCGTACCGGCATCTCCTGCCGACGAGGGGGGAGAGGACCTTCCGATACAGCAGGATGAGTCGCTGCAGCCACCAGCCCGGCTGGTAGGCCTTCAGCCTGCTCTTCGGTTCTTCCACACTCACTCCTCCTCGCTCATCGCCGCCCGCACCCAGCCCACCAGCACCTCGAAAGGCGCTTCGGTGACCGCCCCGGAGGCCACCACGACGTAGTCGCATCCGTCCCGGAGCGGGACCCGACGAAGTGCCTCACGTAGCCGGCGCTTCGCCCGGTTCCGTCTGACGGCGCCACCGACCCCCCGGCCGGCGACGCACGCGACCCGTGGAGGCCCCGGCTCGCCCGCTGCGACGAACGCGGCGACACCGCCGACGCGCCGACGGGTCCCGACCCGCCGCACCCTTCCGATATCGGAGCTTCTTCGCAGAGAAGCGTAGGACTCAGCCGGAAAGTCGTGTGCCGACAGGTCGCTGGTCCGATCCCGGGGCGAGCCTATCGCCGCACGACCTAAGCCGACAGCCGTTGACGGCCCTTGAAGCGCCGCCGCTTGAGGATGGCGCGCCCGGCCCGCGTCCGCATGCGGAGGCGGAAGCCGTGACGCTTTTTGCGGCGGCGAGCGTTCGGCTGGTAAGTGCGCTTCATGGCGAGCCCCGAAGGAAGAGGAGGATGCTTCGGGGGAGGTTACGAATGACTTGCCGGCTTTGTCAAAGGTGGTCCAACTTCGAGGGCCCGCTCGCGAGAAATCACGATGAGTCGCGAAAGATCGCCTAAGCCTCGATTCGTCCACACCGCCATCCCCAGGCCCACTAGAGCGCGAAATCTATTCTTGAAATCCCTTTGGTTTCAACGATTCTCTGACTACGGGATCGCCGGGCACCTTGGGATAAGCCGAGTTTTGTCGTTCTTGTGAGGCCCGCGAGCCGATCCATATACTCGCCGTTCACCGGCCACCCCACCGGTCCACTTCCCAGGCATCGAAACCGGCGGCGCGCCGGTCGGGGTAGGAATTGAGCGCGGGAAATCCGCCCTTCTCCACAGGTGTGGATACCCCTGTGGAGAACGTTTGGGAGTGGTGAGAACACGCGAGGGAGGACGTGGAAGCCTATCCGGCCGCCGAAAACTGGGACCAATTCCGTCAATCTCTCCGTGCTCGAGTGACTCCAGTCACGTGGAGGACCTGGCTCGAAGGGTTGTCTCCTCACTCGATCGACGGCGACGTCATCCGGATACTCGCCCCGAGTGAGTTCCACCTTCGCTGGGTCAACGAGAAGTACCGGCCCCTGATCGAGGAGTCGGTGGTCTCGGTGTTCGGCGCCGGGATCACCGTCGAGATGGAGGCGAGCGACACGCCGCTCTTCGACTCACCCACAGTGGATGATGATCCCGAGCCCGAGCCACTGCCCTCGGCGGCGGCGGTCGAGCCCGACGACGACCAGCTCGTCCCCAAGTACTCGTTCGAGAACTTCGTGGTCGGGCCCTCCAACCGGTTCGCCCACGCCGCCGCACTCGCCATCGCCGAACAGCCGGGGGGCCACTACAACCCGCTCTTCGTGTACGGCCCCGCCGGCCTCGGAAAGACCCACCTCCTCCAGGCGATCGCCCAGCATTGCGCAGAGCTCCATCCCCGGCTCGAGATCTGTTACCTGACCTCCGAGGAGTTCTTCAATGGATTCATCGACGGGATCAGACGCAAGCGTATGGACGAGTTCAAGGCGCGTTATCGGGGTGTCGACATGTTGCTGCTCGACGATGTTCAGTTCCTGGAAGGAAAGGAGCAGATCCTCGAGGAGTTCTTCCACACCTTCAACTCGCTGTACGAGGCGGGCAAGCAGCTCGTGTTCTCGTCAGACCGGCCCCCCAAGAGCCTGTCCAGCCTCGAAGACCGCATCCGCAGCCGTTTCGAGTGGGGGCTGACCACCGACATCCAACCTCCCGACGTCGAAACCCGGCTCGCCATTCTCCGCAAGAACGCCGCGTTTGCCCCCGTCGAGGTCCCTGAGCCCGTACTCGATTTCATGGCCAACCGGGTCGTCGACAACATCCGCGAGCTCGAGGGAGCGTTGACCCGGGTCACCGCCTACGCCGCCTTGACCCACCAGCCCATTGATTTGGAGATGGCGGAAGACGTTCTCCAAGACCTCGGGCCGGCCCACACCACGGTTCCGATCAGCCCAGGTAGGGTCCTCGCCGCCACCGCCGAGTCGTTCGGGGTCTCCATCATCGACCTCGAGGGCCCGAGCCGGAAGCAACCTCTGGCGCGCGCCAGGCAGGTCGCCATGTACCTCTGCCGGGAACTCACCGATCTCTCCCTGCCCAAGATCGGGGCGCTCTTCGGAGGCCGGGACCACACAACCGTGCTCCATGGCGTCAACAACGTGGCCAGGCTCATGAAGGAAGACCAACACCTCTTCGATCGTGTCACTGCCCTGTTGCAAAGTCTGAGGAAATCATGACGAACCATCCACATGCCCTGGGATCTTTCCGAGCCCCTGTGCGCAAGTCTGCGGATTGGTCCCCATCGTGGGGATGGCCGAAAGGGCCTCCGACCAGGCGCGAAGCGCGGTTCTCCACAATCCACATCCCCTACTACTGCTACTCCAGATTCTCATAGGCAATACAGTCGAAGAAGAGAGAGGGACACCCTGTGCGTATCAGAGCAGAGCGAGACGACCTGGTCGACGTCCTCGGCCGCGCCGGCCGGGCTGTCGGCGTGCGCTCGCCGATGCCGATCCTCCAGGGAGTCCTGATCGACGTCCGGGGTAAGTCGATGCGGGTGACGGGCACCGATCTCGACGTGACCGTGCGGACCCAGCTCGATGTCGAAGTGCTCGATGAGGGCAGCACGGTGGTGCCGGCGCGGCTCGCCACGGAGGCGGTTCGAAAGATGCCGGCGGGAGCCGTGGTGATCCAGGCGCAGGGCGGCGAGGTCGAGATCACCGGGAACGGGCCTCGGTTCCGGTTCCGGGAATTCACCGTCGACGACTTCCCCAAGGTGAGCGAGCCCGATCTCACCGGAGCCGTCAAGGTGAGCGGTTCGGACTTCACCGACGCGCTGACCCAGGTGGCGGTGGCGGCATCGACCGACGACGCTCGGCCGATCCTCACCGGCGTGTACTTCGAGAGCGAAGAGGGCCGGTTGCGTCTGGTGGCGACCGATTCATACCGGCTGTCGGTACGCGACCTCCCCTCCGTTGAAGCCCATCTCTCGGGGCTCGTCCCGGTCAGGGCGTTACGTGAACTCGGGCGGAGCGTCGGCGCGTCCGAGATCCAAGTGGCGATCGGGGACCGCGAGGCGGCCTTCGCCTCCGAGCGCGGCACGCTCACGGCCCGGCTCATCGAGGGGACCTTCCCCAACTATCGGCAGCTCCTTCCTCCGTCATACCCCAACCGGCTGAAGGTCCCCCGTGAGGGCCTTCTCGAGGCGATCGACAGAGCCTCCCTGGTCGCAGAGGATCACATCCCCATCCGGCTGACCCTGCAGAAGGGCGGTGTCGAGCTCAGCGTGACCCGGCAGGATGTCGGAGGCGAGACCGAACATGTCGAGGCGGATTACTCGGGTGAGGAGATGACGATCGCCTTCAACAGCCGGTATCTCAACGACGGGGTCACTGCGGTTCAGGCGGACGAGGTGGTTCTCGACGTGATGGATCCCCTCAAGCCCGGACTGCTACGCGGCGCGGATGACGACGACTTCGTCTACCTCCTCATGCCTGTCCGGCTCTGACCGGGTCGCCCGATGCAGCTCGTCTGGCTCGAGATGAGAGATTTCCGTTCGTATGGCTCGCTCTCGTTTCGGCCCGACCCAGGTGTCAACGTCTTGGTGGGCCCCAATGGCGCGGGCAAGACTTCGGTGCTCGAGGCCATCGGGTATCTCGCCACACTTTCGTCGTTTCGGCGGTCTCCGGAGGGGGCCTTGGTGAGGGAGGGAGCGGAGACGGCGATAGTGCGCGGCGAGTTCTTCACGGGCGCGGGGGGCGCGATCATCGAGGTCGAGACCCCGCCGACGGGACGGCGACGGGTGTTGCTCAACGGGAAGCGGGCCCAGAGCAGGGCAGATGTCGCTGGAGTCGTCGCGGTGGTGGCGTTCCTTCCAGACGACCTCGACCTGGTAAAGAGAGGCCCGGCATATCGTCGCGAGTACCTCGATGACGTGGCCGCACAGGCCTGGCCAGCGGTGAGCACCGAGCAGGCCGAGTACGAGCGGGCTCTTCGCCAGCGCAATGCCCTCTTGCGCAAGGATGGTCGCCGAACCGACGAGACCACTCTCGATGTGTGGGACGACCGCGTCAGCCGACTCGGTGCGAAGGTCCTGGAGCGGCGCCTATCCGTTCTGGATCTGCTCGAACCGGAGGTGTCCAGCCTCTACACGGAGTTGGGGGAGGGGAGCGAGCGGCTCTCATGGCGTTACTCGGCGGCCGGAATCGGGTTCCTCTCGGGTGGAACCGGCGGGGCCGAGCTCGTCGAGCCACTCCGACGTGCTCTCTCCGATGCGCGACAGGAGGACCTCGAGCGTCGCACGACGACGGTGGGCCCTCACCGCGACGAGCTGGCGATCTCCATCGACCGGCGAGATGCTCGGACTCGGGCGAGCCAGGGGGAGCAGCGGTCGATCGCTCTCGGGATGCGGATTGCCGCCTTCCGGGTCCTGTTCGATCGGCGTGGATCGGCGCCGGTGCTTTTGCTCGATGACGTCTTCTCTGAGCTCGACGCCGCCCGAAGCCGGCGCCTGGTGGGCCACCTGCCCGATGCCCAGGTGTTCGTGACATCGGCGCGCTCGGAGGAGGTGCCGCTGGTCGGGGCGCGCTGGCGGGTGGATGATGGGGAGGTCGCGGCGGCATGAGTGAAGATCCCGACGGGCTCCGCAAGATCGGGATGGGAATCGAGAAGATGCTCCGGGACCTGGGCATGCCCGAGATGTTCGAGGTCGCCACACTGGTCGAAGACTGGCCCGCAATCGCCGGCGAGCCATTTGCTTCGATGTCCACACCGGCCGCATTCGGGGACGGCGTATTGACCCTGGTGGCCGCCGACGGGGTCGCCGCGTCTCTCCTGAAGTACCGCATCGGAGACCTCATCGGGCGCCTGGGAGAGCGTTTCGGCGAGGGCGTCGTCACCTCGGTCCGGATCCGGGTTGGAGGAGTCAAAAAGCGGTTCTGACCAGGGGTTTTGTGATTTCGAGGATCTCGGATTGCCAGTGGCTCCGGCTATACTTACATCATTGTCAGCGGTGCCCCGAAGCATCCCCCTGCGCATCGCATGCCGTGGCAAGCGCAGCGCGAGACGGGGCGCGGGCCGGTGATGGTGAACAAACGAAGGAGACCTGTGGCAGGCAAGAGCGCGTCGTCTTACAAGGCCAAGGACATCACGGTTCTCGAGGGTCTCGAGGCCGTTCGGAAGCGCCCCGCCATGTACATCGGCTCCACCGGGCCGAGGGGTCTCCACCACCTGATCTGGGAGGTCGTCGACAACGCGGTCGACGAGGCGATGGCGGGCTACTGCACCCGCATCGACGTGACGCTCCATGCCGACGGCGCGGTGACGGTCAAGGACAATGGGCGCGGCATCCCGGTCGACAGGCACGAGAAGACCAAGCTCCCGGCCCTCACCACCGTCCTCACCACGCTGCACTCCGGAGGAAAGTTCGAGCAGGGGGCGTACACCGTGTCGGGCGGTCTCCACGGCGTCGGCGTGTCCGTGGTGAACGCCCTCTCGGCGTTCCTCGATGCCGAGGTGGTGCGCGACGGATTCACGTGGAGCCAGCAGTTCGAGCTGGGCAAGCCGACGGGGGCCCTCAAGAAGGGAAGGGCGGCAAAGCGGTCGGGCACGCTCATCCGGTTTCTGCCTTCCGCCGAGATCTTCAAGGAGACCACCGAATACGACTACGAGATCGTGGCGGCCCGCCTTCGCGAGATGGCCTTTCTGAACAAGGGACTCGAGATCCGGCTGACAGACGAGCGCACCGATCCCAAGACGACGGACACGTTCAGGTACACCGGTGGGCTGGTCGACTTCGTCACGCACCTCAATGCCAAGCGCGAGCCCCTGCACCCCCACGTCATCTCGTTCGAGGACGCCGCGGATGACGCCGAGATCGACCTCGCCATGCAATGGACCGACGGTTACACCGAGAACGTCCTCACGTTCGCCAACAACATCAACACCCACGAGGGCGGCACCCACGAAGAGGGGTTCCGCAAGGCCCTGACCAGGGCGATCAACGACTTTGCTCGTGACCGGGGGCTGCTCAAGGAGAAGGACGAGAACCTCATCGGCGAGGACATCCGCGAGGGTCTCACTGCGATCGTCTCGGTGAAGGTGCGCCAACCCCAGTTCGAGGGCCAGACGAAGACCAAGCTGGGCAACACCGAGGTTCGGTCGTTTGTCGAAGTGGCTATGAACAAACTGCTCCCCGAGTGGCTGGGCCGCTACCCGGGGGAGGCCCGCCAGATCGTCGATAAATGCGTCACGGCTTCACGGGCTCGTCTGGCGGCTCGTGCCGCCCGCGACCTGACCCGGCGGAAGAGCCTCCTCGAATCGTCGGGATTGCCGGGCAAGCTCTCCGATTGCTCATCGCGCGAGCCGGCGAACAGCGAGCTATTCATCGTCGAGGGGGACTCGGCCGGCGGGTCGGCGAAGCAGGCGCGCAACAGCGAGTTCCAGGCGATCCTCCCCATCCGGGGAAAGATCATCAATGTCGAGAAGGCTCGTCTCACCAAGGTGCTGCAGAACAACGAGATCCAGGCCCTGATCACCGCGATCGGGACCGGGATCGGTGAGGACTTCGACCTCGAGAAGGCGCGCTATCACCGGATCGTCATCCTCACCGACGCCGATGTCGACGGGGCACACATCCGGACGCTGTTGCTCACCTTCTTCTTCCGCCACATGCAGAATCTGATCGAAGCCGGGTTCGTGTACATCGCCCAGCCTCCGCTGTATCAGGTCAAGGTGGGCAAGGACGAGGTCTACGCCTATTCCGACGCGGAACTCGACGAGGTCAAGAAGCAGCTCAACGGCCGCAAGCCATCGATCCAGCGTTACAAGGGCCTCGGAGAGATGAACGCCGGTCAGTTGTGGGACACCACGATGGACCCCGACCAGAGGGTCCTCCTCAAGGTCGACCTGGAGAACGAGATCCTCGCCGACGACATCTTCCAGACCCTGATGGGCGACGACGTAGAGGCACGCCGCAACTTCATCCAGCGGAACGCCAAGGACGTCCGTTTCCTGGACTTCTAGGAGCGAATCGTGACCGACGACAGGGATTCGGCCCGGGTGGAGCTGATCGACATCGAGCAGGAGGTGAAGGCCTCCTTCCTCGAGTATGCCATGTCGGTGATCGTGGCCCGGGCCCTCCCCGACGTGCGCGACGGCCTCAAGCCGGTCCACCGCCGGATCCTCTTCTCGATGTACGACTCGGGAAGCCGCCCCAACCAGCCTTTCCGGAAGAGCGCTCGCGTCGTCGGTGACGTGATGGGTTGGTTCCATCCCCATTCCGGGGAGGCCATCTACGATGCCATGGTTCGCCTTGGGCAGGACTTCGCCAGCCGCTATCCGCTCATCGAGCCTCAGGGGAACTTCGGCACGGTGGACGACCCGCCCGCAGCCATGCGGTACACCGAATCCAGGCTCGATGCCCTGGCGATGCACATGCTCGACGGGATCGACGAGGACACCGTCGACTTCGAGGACAACTACTCGGGGGAGAGGCAGGAGCCGACGGTTCTACCCGCCCGGTTCCCCAACCTCCTCGCCAACGGGTCGACCGGAATCGCCGTCGGGATGGCGACGAACATCCCACCGCACAATCTCGGCGAGCTCATCGATGCGGCGACCCACCTCATCGACAATCCCGATGCGACTGCCGAGGATCTCCTCGAGTTCGTCAAGGGCCCCGACTTCCCCACCGGGGCGTTCATCGTGGGCCAGCGAGGGGCCCGCGAGGCCCTCCTGACGGGGCGGGGCTCGGTGAAGATGCGTGCCGTGGCCGAGGTCGAGGAGATCCGAAAGGGTCGCACCGCGATCGTCGTCACCGAGATCCCCTACCAGGTCTCCCGCGACCGGATCATGGAAAAGATCGCCGACATCGTTCGCGACAAGAAGGTCACGGGCATCGCCGACCTGCGCGACGAGAGCGATCGCAACGGGACCCGCCTGGTCATCGAGCTGAAGCGCGACGCCATCCCCCAGGTCGTCCTCAATCAGCTGTACAAGAACACACAGCTGCAGGAGAACTTCGGGGTGAACATGGTCGCCCTGGTCGACGGTGTGCCCCGCACCCTGAACGTCGCCGAGATGCTCGGGTACTACATCGATCACCAGATGGATGTCATCGAGCGGCGGACCCGGTTCCGGCTCGGTCGGGCCGAGGCCCGTGCCCACATCGTCGAAGGCCTCCTCATCGCTCTCGACAACATCGACGCGGTCGTCGCCATCATCCGGGCGTCCGAGGACACCGACACCGCCCGCGCCAATCTCATGGAGTCTTTCTCACTGAGCGAGATCCAGGCGACGCACATCCTCGACATGCCGCTACGGCGCCTGACCGCGCTCGAGACCGGCAAGCTGCGCGAGGAGTACGAGGAGCTGAAGAAGCTCATCAAGTACCTCAATGGGCTCCTCAAGAGCCCGGCGAAGCGGCGAGCGCTGATCGCCACCGAGTTGAAGGAGATAAGGGAGAAGTTCGCCGACCCCCGTCGCAGCAACTTCATCCCGGACGACGGAGACATGACGCTCGAGGATCTCATCGCCGACGAGGAGGTAGTGGTCACGGTCACGGCAAACGGCTACCTCAAGGCCGTCAACGCCTCGTCGTACAAGCGGCAGGGGAGAGGCGGCCGCGGGGTGAAGGCCGAGAATCTGCGCGAGGACGACGTGATCCACCACGTGGTGCACACGACGGCGCACGCCTATCTGCTCTTCTTCACGAACAGGGGCAGGGTGTACCGGATCAAGGCCCACGAGATTCCCCGCAAGGAGCGGACCGCCAAGGGAGTCCTGGCCCAGTCGGTACTTCCCCTGGGGCCCGACGAGGTCATCGAGGCCGTGGTCGACACCCGCGACTACGAGACCGCCCGGTATCTCGTGATCGCCACCAAGCTCGGTCAGATCAAGAAGACCAAGTTCGCCGACTACGACAGCCGGAACAGCACCCTGATCGCCATCAAGCTCGACGAGGGCGACGAGGTGGTTGCGGTGAGGACGACGTCGGCCAAGAACGACATCCTGCTGTTCACCACGCAGGGCCAGGGGATCCGCTTCAAGGAGAGCGACATTCGGGCGATGGGCCGCGACACGATGGGGGTCCGCGGCATCCGCCTCCGCGCCGCCGATTTCGTCGTTTCGGCGGCCAGTGATCAGGAGGGCGACGAGGTGCTCCTCCTCACCACCGCCGGCTATGGCAAGCGGATCAAGATGTCCGAGTTCCCCCGTCAGAAGCGGGGCGGTCTCGGGGTCAAGGCGATCAAGCTCACCAGGCCGCGGGGCACCCTGGTCGCGGCGCGAACCATTGCACCGGGGTCCGAGATCTTCGTGATTTCTTCGGACGGGGTGGTGATCCGCACCGCCACCGACAAGATCAGCCGGCAGAAGCGTGATGCCACCGGTGTCAAGGTGATGTCGGTGGCGGCCGGCAGCACGGTAACCGCGTTCGCCCAGGTGCCGCCTGAGGAAGCGGCGGAGGAATAGAACGACCGCCACCCGCCACCCGCCACCCGCCACCCGCAAGAGCTCGTATCGGCGTCGACCGCGATCTGGCTGGAGGCTGGTGGCTGGCTGATACCCCCCAAACCACCGACCCGCCGGTAACGTAACCCGGGTCCGTCTCAGGAGCCCCAATGGCCGTCCAGCGCGTACGGCGAGTCATCCGGAAGATCGATCCGTGGACCGTCCTCAAGGTCACGCTGGTGTTCAACGCCATCATGGCGCTGGTCTTCGTGCTCGGGACGGTGGTCTTCTGGTCGATCTTCGTGAACGCCGGTATTCCCGAGAAGATCAACGACCTGGCACTCCTCATCGGGATCGAGAACGGCATCAACCTCGAGGGAGCGGTGTACTTCCGGATCGTGCTGCTGCTGTCGGTGATCG
>JAUYIV010000278.1 GCA_030688105.1 Actinomycetota bacterium
GAGTTCTCCACCCATGAGGGCCCGCGCATCGGTGGAGCGTCCGACGCCAAGGCGTTGAGAACCGGGCTGCGTTTCGTTGGGCTCTACCTCAGCGAGCTTCGGGAAGGCCGTCGCGCCGGGCGGGGGGACTCGGTCGGGACGTAGCCTCAGGATCCGGAGAGGCCAGGCTTGCCGCCGGTATCGTCACCGGCGGTGAGAGGCCAAGGAACCAGCGGCGCCGGCACGACGATGATGTTCGTCGGCACGACCGTGAGCGCGGTCGGGGCGTATCTGTTCCAGGTCATCGGTGGGCGTGCCCTCGGCGCCGAGGCGTTTGCACCGGTGTCCGTCATGTGGACCGTGCTCTTTCTCGGGTTCACGGTGTTCCTCATCCCCGTCGAGCAGATGGTGATTCGACGGCTTGTCCTGGCGGCAGGGAGGCCAAGACCCCTGGCGGGAGCGACCACCAGCATCGTCGCCGTGCTCGGGGGAGCCACCGTCCTTGCCGTCGGCTTCGCGGTGTTCGCCAAAGGGTCGCTGTTGGGAGGCGACGCGGGATACGTGCCGGTGGCGGCTGTGATGTTCCTCGGTCACGGCGCCCTGGCGCTCGGCCGCGGGTACCTGGCCGGATCACACCGGTTCTTCGAGTACGGACTCCTGGTTGCCCTCGATGCGATCGGCAAGGTGATCGGTGCTGCGGTGGTTGCTCTGGCCGGGTGGGGACCGGTGGCCCTGTCCTGGGCCCTCGTGCTGTCGCCGATCGTGGTGTTTGCCGTTCGACCCTTTCGCAACCCGCCGACATCCTCGGTTGGCGAGCAGGCACCTGAGTCGGAGCTGCGCTTCATCGCCGGCTTCCTGGTGGCAACCGCGGCCTCGCAGACAGTGCTCGGGGCCGGTCCCCTCGTCGTCGGGGCGCTCGGAGCGTCCTCCGCCGCCATCAGCGTGTTCTTCGTCACGACGACCCTGTTCCGAGGACCGATGAGTGCCGCCTACAACCTCATCGCCCGGCTGCTCCCGGGGACCACGATGCGGGCCGCTGCCGGAGACGATGCGATGCTCGATCGATGGGTATGGCGCATCCTGTTCGGGGGCCTCGGCACCGGAGTCGTCGCCGGCATCGTGGGGGCGGTGTTCGGTCCGTTCGTGGTGAGAGTCCTCTACGGCGCGGAGTTCACCCCGAGCCACTGGCTGGCCGGCCTCGCCGCAGCGGGGGTCATCGCAGGAGTGGCCGGCCTGGCCACGACTCAGATCCTGGTGGGGCGAGGTGACACCACTCGGATGGCAGTGGTGTGGGTGATCGCCCTCGCCCTCGCCGCCGGTTACGTCGTCGCCGTCGATGGCGATCCGACTCTGCGCGTGGCGGCCGCCTTCTGCGTGGGGGAAGCCGCCGCCCTCGTCGGGCTCAGCGTCGCCGCGCTGGGTCCCCGCGCTCACGGGTGAGATCACTCACCTGGGACCGGTTCCATCAATCCGAGCACGAAATCCCTGTACCAGGTGGTCAGATCGACCTTCTCGGACAAGAGTCGCTCGCGGCGCTCTTGCCACTGGCTCCGGTCGCCGTCCTGGGCGATCTCGCTCACCCTTTCGAGGAATGCCTCGGGAGCATCGAGTCGGTACTCGAATAGGAGCCCGTACCGCTCCTCCAGTTCGTGCAGCCTGGCGAGCCGCCCGGAGAAGCTCGAGTATCGGATCGCCGGGACGCCGAGAACGGCGCTCTCCTCGGCGAGGCTCTGACTGTCCCCGACCACGAGCGACGAGAAGGCGAGCGCGTCGTGGAGCCGATGCGGTGGAAGAGAGAACCGGTGGGGCGCGAGCGACTCCGGAAGCTCGGACTCACTGCTGATCAGGACCCGGCCATGTCGCGAGAGCCGGGCGATCACCTCGTGTTTCACGTCGAGGTCCATGCCGGCCTCCGATCGGTCATGTGACGCGCCGAAGCCGACGAAACGGGCGATGAAATAGCGTTCGCCAGGGGCGATGCCCGCCTCGTCGAGCACCGAACGGTCTGGGGTGAAGCGGTCGGGGTGCAGGAACGCCAGCGACTTGTAACTGGGATAGGGCACCCGCTTTCCCCGGTAGTCGTCGGTGATGCAATCCGGCATCGTGATGTAGCGGGCGAAGGGGGCGGCGGCCTTCCAGTGGATCCCCACCTCGCGACCGTCGTCGGTGTCGAAGACCCCTGGGATCCTCAAGAGGCGCGCCGCTTGGACGCCGGCGGGGTTCCTGGTCAGGATCACGTCGGCGCCGAAGTCCCGTCCGATTCGCCGCAGCGCGGTGACCCGTCCCACCAGCTCGAAGCCGAGCCCGATGAGTCCCTTGTCGCCGCTGGCTCCGACGGTGACGTGGTCCAGTCCGAAGGCGTCGAGGAGTGCGAGCGTCACCTCCTTGTCGCGAGCCACGATCGCCACCGAGTGGCCGAGTTGTTCGAGCTCGGCCACGAGGTGCCGGTAGAAGTGCACGTGGGCCGGATGGGAGATGTCGATGAGGGCCCGCATCGGGGGTGACGGTAGGGCGGCTTTCGGCTGCCGGCTTCCGGCTGCCGGCTTCCGGCGACGGGTAGCCGAGGCCCGGCCTCCGGCGAGGTCAGATCAGGGCTTCGAGTTGTTGCTCCACTGCGATCGATACCACCGCAGTTCCGCCGCGGATGACGATCTGGCGCGGGTTGAGTCGGGTGACCTCGTCGGTCACGACCTGCCCGATTGAATTGGCTTCGACCAGCAAGACCGGGGCGAAGCGGAGCCCGGCGGCTCCGCCGCCGGCAACCGCATCCCTGAAGTCGGTGCCCACCGAGATGTAGACCCGATGGACGATGCTGCCGTCGGTCTCGGCGGTGGGCCCGAGGAAGACGAGTTTGGACACCTCGACGGCGGTGGCGTATCGATTGGCGCCGGAGACGCGGGTCGTGGTGAAGCCGAGCCCCTCGATCTG
>JAUYIV010000280.1 GCA_030688105.1 Actinomycetota bacterium
CGATCACACCCACCACGGTTCTTGCCTTGAGACCCCACCCCCGCCGCGATCCTGCCCCCGGACCCGGCCGAGGGTGGGGCGAACGGTCCCGCGTCATTGGCCATCCCCCTCGCCGCGCAGCCACACGGCACGGGGGGCGAAGACCCACAGCGGATCAAACAGGGTCTCCACGGTGAGGCGGTCCGGGTCACAGTCGACGGAGAAACCGGTAACCATTGACCGAGCGAGACGGACCAGCCGAAAGTGCTCCTGCTGGTAGGTGGACTCGGAATCACCCCGCAACGGCTCACCGCAAACCTGCTCCGCGGGATCGGGCACGCCCTGCCTCATCGGCAGGGCCGCAGTGGTCGCACTCATACCTTCACGACGCATTGCACGCCCGGAACGTTGCACCCACGATCAGGAATCTCTAGGGCCAGCCCGCAACATGCCGCGCCACGACGGCGATGGCAATCAAACCCCCAAGCGCCGCGCGGGGACACGGCCCCAGGCTCCAGAGGCGCACCACCTGTCCATCGGCGTAGATGGGATGCTTCTCCTAATCATCCCTCTCCTGGCGCAGCCAGGATGTTGGCGGAGGAACATCCACGTTGGGGGTGTCGAACCCCGCAGAGACGACGAGTCGATGCTCATCACAGTCCAGGGCCACCGCACCTGGATACCAAGTAGGCATCAGATCGGGACTCATCGCCAGTGTGAGCGGATGGATCCACAAATACCGATTTTCCCTCGGCTCCTCATCACCCAGGCGTGTCCACTGGCGAATGACCAACCCTGGACCCTCGAAATCGCTCAGAGCCAGCAGGACCCCGTCAAGACGGTAGGCCGCGGCCACCTCGCCCGTCACCACCATTTCGTTGTGGACGAACCTCGCCGGCCCTCCCACCGGTTCCCGTACCGTGAAGGTCAGGTCGTCGTAGGAGAGGATGAAGCCCCGATTGGGATCGAACTCGAGGCCGCCCGCGCCCGACACCAGATCGACCAGGATGGCATTACGCCGGGGGTCCACGGCTTCCTGGAAGTCCCGTTCGAATGCCTCGACGTCCAGCACCCAGGCTCCCACCACACACCCCGCCAGATCTCCCTCCCAACGATCCACCAGCAGGGTCGTGCTCGCCGCAGCCAGGGTCGTTGTGGCTGAGGGCAGGGTCGTCGCCGCGGTGGTCACGACCGGAACCGTGGTCTCAGGAGTCGCACCCCCCGATCCGCCACAAGAAGACACGACCAAGGCGACTGCGACCAACCTCCCGACGGCGCGGGTGCCGTGTCGCAGATTCAGCATCGCCACCCTCCCACAGCACTGTGGCCGTGCGAAAGGCTCGGGGACTTTGGTGTCGGCCTAAGAGCCGCAACGGCCCGTCTCGGAGTCAAGACTGTCAGGCCCGCCACAGCAGGCCGGCCACCACGATCGCAGTGAGTCTCACGGTGTCGACGCCCCGGCGCCGTAGAGGAGCTCCGACAGCTCGCGGATCGCCTCCTCGTGCCCCCGCAGGAACGCTTCCCGGCGCTCCCCGCTCCGCAGCCGCTCCCGAGCCTCGAACAGCTCCCGGCCGCATTCCACATACAGCTTCCCCATCCGCTCACGGATCTCCGGCCAAGCGCTCTCGTCGGCACCCGTCGCCGCCAGCAAGGAGTCGACGTAGCCGAGGAACGAGCCCTCCGAACGGGCGTTTGTGGCAGGAATACCCTCGGCAACGAGGCACGAGGAGAAGCCGACAACCAGCGACTGGATCTCGGCGGTGGCGTCGATCTCGGCGAGGACCACCTCCCAGGCGCTTCGAATCGAGGCGGACAGCTCATAGGCCACGATGACGTCGTGGTCGGAGGCGTCGACCTCTTCGGCGCATTGCCGCGAGGCTGCGGCTTCGGCCTCCGAACGCTGCCGGGAATCCTCGGGTGATCCTGGGGTGCCGGGGAGGTTGGGAAAACCGCTCTCGGCCAGCGCATCGAGGTAGGGGAACGCCCGATTGGCCATCAGGATCGGGTCGTCCCGATCCGGCAGCGGCGCTAGCTGGATTGGCGGGAACCCCTCCGCTGCCAAGCAATCGTTTATCAGTCCGACACGGACTCTGCTCAGGCCAAACCCCAGCAGCAGGTCATCCACGTTGGAGTCATGATCGAACGGCGCCACCGCATTCGAGACCTCGACCTCCACCAGTCCCACGACCACATCCTCTCCCGGAGTCTCACCACTGGTCGTGTCGGTGGTTTTCCCCCCACCCGGCGATGTCGACGTCGAGACCGGCTGCTGGAAGGACGGGCCGGGCCCTTGACCGACCGGTCCCAACGACCGATCGGGCGAACGGAGCGCGATCGGGAGGCCGAACCCGAGCGCCAGGAGGAAGGCCGCGGCCGCCATGACCGGCGCGGATCCCCTGCGCCGGTGACTCGACGGGAACCGATCGAGGCGACTCTCCGCCCGGGTCCTCTCGGCCAGGTGATCGAACGTCTTCCTGAGGCGCCTCTCGTGCTCAGTCACTGCCGAGCTCCCTCTTCAGCGACTGGTGTCCCCGGAAGATCAGGGATCTCACCGTCCCCGGCCGGGTGTTCATCAGGTCGGCGATCTGCGCGATGCTCAGGTCGGCGTAGTACCTCAGCACTAGCACCGTGCGCCGTCGGGTGGGGATGCGGGCCAGGGCCTCCCAGACCTCGTCGATCTCCGGAGGCAGCACCACCCTGAGGTGGGCCTCCTGATGCCTCGACTCGAGCCGACGGCGACGGAGCAGGGAACGAGACCGGTTGACCACCGCCCGGTAGAGGTAGCCCACGGGATCGTCGATCCGGTGCCACCGCTGGTACGCCCCGATGAACACGTCGTGGACCAGCTCCTCGGCGACACCGTTGGAACCCGTGATCAGGTGGGCGAGACGGACCAGCCGGAGATGCTCCTGGCGGTAGGTGGACTCGAAATCACGCCGCAACGGCTCAGCCGAGACCTGCTCAGCGGGATCGGGCACGCCCTGCCTCATCGGCAGGCCGTGGTGGTCGCACTCATACCTTCACGACGCATTGCACCCCCGAAACGTTGCACCCACGATCAGGATTCTCCGGGGCCATGTTGCACCGAACTCGGATGAGCGAGAGACTCGACGGCACGTCGGCGACATTCGCTGGCCCAGGACGGTCCGCATCCGCGTCCGCAGTCAGGCATGTCGGGCCTCAGCCGCGATCCTCCTTCGAGACGGATCTTGCCTCCAACGGGGTCGGTAGCCCCTGCCCGTCATCGAAACGGCGTGAGTTCTCCGGATTCGAGGAGCCGAGCCGCTGCGTCGACGATCGCCTCCGCCAGCGTGACCCCATGCGCGGCATCGTCGGGGCCCAGCGCCGGCGTCTCGAGATTGGGGTATTCGCTGTCGCGGCGTTGGCGGCGCATCCGCGCAAACGGGGCGAAGACCTCACCAAACT
>JAUYIV010000286.1 GCA_030688105.1 Actinomycetota bacterium
GGGCTCGCGGGCCGAGCGCTCTAAGGGGGCCGGTTCTCTTTCAGTGCGCGTCATCGGGGTGGTGGCGGTGCTCGTTTGACCGTTGTCGAAAATCGCATAGGCCGGTACCGAGAAACCCGGCCTGGTTGGTCAGCCGCTCGGGTCGGGTTCGAGGACGTGACAGACGCATGAAGTGGGCCAGTCGTCGCGTATCTGGTCGGCTGCTGTCTGGAGTCTGGTGAGCTCGTCGCGGAGACGACGGAGGTCTTCGATGCGACGATCGATGGCGGTTGCCTCTCGGGTGATGGCGTCGCGCACTTGCGCGCAGGGTGCCTGGCCGTCGGTGCGCAGTGAAACGATCTCCCGCACGTCATCGAGGGGTAGTTCGAGGGAGCGGAGCCGACGGACGAACCGCAGCAGCTCGACGTCGTCGTCGTGGTAGTCGCGGTACCCGGCCGCGGTGCGTTGTGGTTGGGGCACGATGTCGTGGGCCTCGTAGTAACGGATCGCCGATGTTTCCAGGCCAACAGAGCGGGCGACTTCACCGATCTGCATCGTTCACATCTCCTGATGGTGTACGGCAACAGTACGCCTTCAACCTAGTTGAAGGTTATGCTCTCCGATGCTCGTCCGACCTCCTGCATCGGCAGTGAACGGTTGGTCATGCGGCGCAGCAGCTGAGGGTCCTGACGTCTTTGCCGAAGCCTTGGGCGGCGAGCTTTAGTGCCTCGGCCATGGTGAGGTATGGGTGGTAGGTCTCGGCGATGTCATCGATGGTGGCCCGGTATTTGAGGGCCATGACGGCGGCCTGGATCACGTCGCCGGCGCCTTCGGCGAGGATGTGGGCTCCGAGCAGATGCCCGGTGGACTCGTCGGCGACGAGTTTCACCAGCCCTTCGGTGGCGTGGTCGACAAGGGCTCGGGGCACCAGATCGAGTGGCAAGATCGAGGTGATGACGGGGTGTCCGGCGTCGCGGGCTTCGGCTTCTGTCATGCCCACCGAGGCGATGGCCGGGGTGGTGAAGGTGACGCGGGGCATGGTGCGGAAGTCGATACGCCGGGTGGTGCCACGCAGCGCGTTCTCAGCGGCGATGCTGCCGCCGAGTGCCGCGACATACACGAACTGTGGGTGTGCGGTGACGTCACCCGCGGCGAACACCGCCGGATTCGAGGTCTGCAGGGTGTCGTCGACGATGACGTGGCCACGCTGATCGATGTCGACTCCGGCGCCGTCGAGGCCGAGACCCTCGGTGCGGGACCGCCGGCCGGTGGCCATTAGGAGCCGGTCGGCCTCGAGGCGGATCGTCGTTCCGTCGACCTCGACTTCGAGCCGATACCGATCACCGCTGCGACCGGCGGCGGTCGCCTTGGCGGCGGTGTGGATGGTGGTGCCCTGGAGCACAAGGCTGTCGGCCAGTGCGGCGGAGATCTCTGGTTCCTCGAAGGGGGCGATGCGGTCGAGCGCCTCGACGAAGGTGACTCGTGAGCCGAGGTGGGCGAAGAGCTGGCCGAGTTCGAGACCGATGGCGTTGGCCCCGACGACGATCAGCTCGTCGGGAACGGATTCGAGTTCGAGTGCGGTCGTCGATGTGAGGTAGTCGAGGTCATCGAGGCCGCTGATCGGCGGTACCCAGGTGTCGGCTCCGGTGGCGACGAGAAACCGGAATGCACGGAGTCGCCGGTCACCGACCGTCACAGTGTCGGCGTCGACGAACCGGGCGTCGCCGCGGATGAAGTCGATGCCGTAGAAGTCGAGGAGGTCGCTGTATTTGTCCTTGCGAAGCTGCTCGACGAGTTCCCGTTTCTGGGCGACGAGGGCCGGCAGGTCGACGTCGCCGGCGGACGTCGGCACCCCGGCGAAGGGACTGTGTCCTGCGCGCCAGTAAGCCTCGGCGGCGCGCAGCAGTGCCTTGGAAGGGACGCACCCGGTGTTGACGCATGTCCCACCGATGGTGTCGCGTTCGATCATCGCCACCCGGGCTCCGAGGTCGCGGGCCTTGATCGCCGCCCCGAACGCCGCCGACCCAGAGCCGAGGATCAGCAGGTCGTAGTCGTCGGCGATGGCGTCGATGGTTGGCGCCGCGGTCTCCTCGGTCGTCTCGACCGACTTCACCGTGTAGCCGATGCCGGCCACCTCGTCGCCGGCTCGTTGCGCCGAGAACGAGGCGCTGGGAGTTCCGGTGGCCGCGCCGCGGCGCCAGTCGACGCGTACCTCGTCGAGACCGGCCCGTTCCAAGGCGGCCCCCACGGTGACCTCACAGTGGTCACAGTGCATTCCATCGATCGAGAGCTTTACCTCGTTGGCCATCGCGTCTCCTGAACTCGCCTTGAGTGCTTCGGTCCGCAACGTACACCTTCAACTTGGTTGAAGGTCAAGACCCAAAGATCGGGCGAGGCAGCGCGGCGAGCAGCATGAACCATGCTCCGACGGCAATCAGGACGTACCCGCTCCATCGTCTGACCGCGGTTCCGGTCATGCGAACCGGTCGAAGCGCTTCGGTCTTGACCCTTGACACCACCACTGAGGCGGTGACGAGCAGCGAGGCGAAGACGACCGTCGTGGTGGTGAACGCCCAGGCGGTTTGGATGGGTCCGACGGTGAGGGTTTGGGCTGCCAGACCGGCAAGCAGGGGCCCGGTTCAGCCGAACCCGGCGAGCAGATACCCGAATCCGTACACCAGGTCGCTTCCGGCACGACGCGAGACCCTCGTGGGATCGAACACCCGAGCCGATGGGCTCGCCACCGCCTCCAGCCACCGCATCCTCATGCCCAAGAGCCTGGCCTGGCGGAGCCCGAACAGCACCAACAACAACCCGACACCGAGCCGGAACAACCGACCGGTCGTGCTGTCGAACTCGACGACGCCACCCACCGCGGTCCCCCAGACGGCGATGACCGAAGCCACCGCCGCCAGGAGCAGAGCGGCACCGGCAGCCACCCGCAGCGCGCTCAACAGCGCCGCTCCCGGTGAGTCGGCCGAGCGTCGAGTGAGGAACGTCAGCAGCAGCGGGAACGAGCACGGCGAGAAGAACGCAGCGAACCCGGTACCGGCTGCGAGCACCATCATTCCCGCGGCCACGTTCCTGTCGGATCCCACGAATGCCACGAACCCGACATACCCGGCCGCCCCGACCACGACCACGCCGATCGCGGTGGCGGTGAAACGAGCACGGGACCTCCGGCGAGCGGTCACCTCATCCATTGATCGTCACCACCATCTGAGGCGTCACCACACCACGCTACGGCTTCAACCCGCTCGAAGGTCAAGGCCTCGCCCGCGGAGGATGGCGGGTCTCCGGAGAGAGTGGGTATCGACAAGGTCGGCTGTCGGCCCTTACCTCCATTCCGTCTCAAAAGGGCGGGATTTTACTTCTATTCTATAGATCCATAGAATAACAATATGGCTGCAGTCCCGACGGGTCGGCTGGTCAAGGACGGTTTGTATGAGCAGTTCGCTCGGATCGGGAAGGCGGTAGCCCACCCCAAACGCATCGAGCTGCTCGATCTGTTGTGTCAGGGGGAGCGCAGCGTCGAAGTGTTGGCCGACGCCGCGGCGATGACCGTGGTGAACACGTCTGCTCACCTGCGGGTGTTGCGCGAGTCCCGGTTGGTGGCGACACGGAAAGAGGGGACCAGGGTCTTCTACCGGCTTGCGGACGACGCGGTATGCGAGTTCTTCTTCTCGTTGCGTGACCTGGCTGGGGACCGGTACGCCGAGGTGGACAGGATCGTGCGGGACTTCTTCGACGCTCGTGACGAACTGGAGCCGGTGAATCGTGATGAGCTGCTGTCGCGAGCGGGCGACGGAGGCATCATCGTCCTCGACGTGCGTCCCCGTGAGGAGTACGAGGCGGGTCACATCCCGGGGGCTGTTTCGATCCCTCTTGCGGATCTCAAGGGGCGAATGGCGAGTCTGCCCCACCGGGCAGAGGTCGTCGCCTACTGCCGTGGCCCGTACTGCGTGCTTGCCCCTCAGGCCCTCGAACTGCTCCGCCGAGGAGGTTTCACGGCTCGCCGCCTCGAGGACGGGTTCCCGGAGTGGCGACGGGCCGGGCTCCCGGTGGCGACCGGAGAGAGTCCCTCGGTTGATCCGCACCCACCTTCAACGCCGGAGTTGACAGGACCGTGAGTGAGACACTCTTCGTTCTCAACGACCCGCCCTACGGCACCGAGCGCAGCTATAACGGCCTTCGTCTCGCCGGTTCGCTGGCCAAGCGTGAAGGCGAAAACGTGCGGGTGTTCCTCGTCGGCGACGCCGCCGCATGTGCCAAGGGAGGCCAAAAGGTTCCCCAGGGGTACTACAACCTCGAACTGATGCTGCGGTCGGTAGGTCGCAGGGGTGAAGTCGGGGTCTGCGGCACCTGCATGGATGCCCGCGGGATCACCGACGTCGAACTGGCCGAGGGGTGTCGCCGTAGCAGCCTGGAGGAGCTGACCGACTGGACCCAGCGCGCCGACCGGGTCCTCGTCTTCTGACATGGCGGTCAAGGACGACCTCATGAACGAAACCAAGACCGTCGTGGTCCTGGGCGGTGGCGTCGGTGGTGTCGTCGCAGCCACCACGCTTCGCAAGGAACTT
>JAUYIV010000292.1 GCA_030688105.1 Actinomycetota bacterium
ATATTGGCGCTGTTGATTGCCGGCCCGTCGCCGCCGAACGCCTGGTCGTCCGGATGATCGGCGGTTGGCTGCACGGTGCGGATGATCGGCAGCCCGAACGCCGTGGCGAAATCCCAGTCGCGGGTGTCCTGCCCTGGGACGGCCATGATCGCCCCGGTGCCGTAGCCCATCAGCACGTAATCCGCCATAAAGATGGGGATCTGCCCGCCGGTGGCGGGGTTGATGCAGAACGAGCCGCTGAAGACTCCCGTCTTCTCGCGACCCTCGGCCTGGCGATCCACCTCCGTCTGCCGCGATGCTTGGTCGACGTAACCCGCCACCGCCTCGGAGGGCCGGGAGGCCCCCCCGGTCCACGACGGCTTGGAACCATGGGGCCACTCGTCGGCGATGAGAGCCGTGACCATCGGGTGCTCCGGGGCGAGCACCATGTACGTGGCGCCAAAGATGGTGTCCGGGCGGGTGGTGAACACCTCCACCACGTCGTCGGTGTCGGCCACGGAGAACCGAATCGTCGCTCCCTCGCTGCGCCCGATCCAGTTCCGCTGCATCGCCTTGACCGAGTCCGGCCACTCGAGCATGTCGAGGTCGTCGATGAGCCGGTCGGCATAGGACGTGATCCGCAGCATCCACTGGCGGAGGGGCCGCCGGAACACCGGATGGTCGCCCCGCTCGCTCTTGCCATCCCGGGTGACCTCCTCGTTGGCGAGAACGGTCCCAAGCGCCGGGCACCAGTTGACCATCACCTCGTCGATGTAGGCCAGCCGATGGGCGTCGATGTGACGGCGGCGTGCCGCCTCATCGAGCTCGGACCAGGGCACGCCTTCGACCTCGCGGTCGCCGGCGGCGAGCTCGCCGATCAGCTCGTCGATGGGCCGGGCCCGTTGCTGGTCCGCATCGAACCACGACTCGAACAGGCGCAGGAAGATCCACTGCGTCCACCGGTAGTAGCCGACATCGGTGGTGGAGATGGCGCGGTCCCAGTCGTACGAGAGGCCGATCGACTTCAGCTGTCGCTCGTAGTTGGCGACATTGCGCTCGGTGGTGACCCGGGGATGGATGCCGGTCTCGACGGCGTACTGCTCGGCGGGCAAGCCGAAGGAGTCGTAGCCCATCGGATGAAGCACGTTACGGCCGAGCATCCGCTGATAGCGCGAGTAGATGTCGGTGCCGATGTACCCGATGGGGTGGCCGACGTGGAGGCCCTCCCCCGAGGGGTACGGGAACATGTCGAGCACATACATCTTCGGCCTGGAGCGATCGAAGCCGGGATCACCAGGGTTGGCGACGCGAAACGTCCCGTGGCGCCTCCAATAATCCTGCCACTTCTGCTCGATGTGCAGATGGTCGTAGCCGCTCATGGATTTCATCCCCCGGGGATGCCGGAGGATAGGCGAGCGGGTGGCGATGCTTCGCCCCTCCCATGCCGATGACGTCGCACGACGAGGAGCCGGCGAGCACGCGGGCTGTCGTCGAATGCGGCCGAGCCGGGGGCCCCAAAGAGGAGGTGCCCGGCATGGGGCCCGGGCACCTCCATCAAGCCGGTGACTCGGTCACTGCTGCTGGACCGTCGGCGTGGGCTCCAGCTGGTTCCCCGAGTCGCCGGAGGTGGCGAGTGCGACCGCAAGAACGATGGCTGCGAAGATCACCGCCAATATCAAGACGCCCTGCCAGACGCTCCTGCTGGAATCCCGGTCCCGGTACTGGCCCGTCACTCGCTGCTCGTCCCGTCGCATGTCGGTTGTCGGTGTGACGAATGGGAGCATGTCTGTCCCTCCTCCGTCGGACCGGCAGGAGATACCCCTCCGGGGGTGCCAGGAAACCGCATCTGGGTGACAATGCCTAAGGGGCTCTCATGGCGTCGAGCCCTGTACAGCCACAATCGGCAGCGGCTCCCCCACTGATACAATCGCCCCCTCCCGGGGCTGTAGCTCAGTTGGCAGAGCGCTTGCATGGCATGCAAGAGGTCAGGGGTTCAAATCCCCTCAGCTCCACCCTGTTCATTCCCGGGCCGACTTCGCCGCCTGCGGCTGCGAACAGACGCCGGTCGGCCCTCCTCCCCAGATGGGGCCCCAACCCCATCGGCGCCGTCCCCCGCCGGATCCCCGCACCTCCCCAATCAGCTCGGCGAGACGTGATCGTGTTTACCGGGCGCTGCACTTAGCATCGGACTCGACACACGAGAGGGGGCAGCCGCCATGGTCAAGAACCCACCTGAGGGCTACCGCACGGTTTCGTCGTATGCCGTCGTGGAGGACCCCGATGAGGTCATCGCCTTCGTAACCGGGGTTCTCGGAGGGTCGGTCAAGGAGCGTGTGGAGGGACCTGACGGCCGAGTGACGCACGCCGAGTTGATCATCGGCGACTCGATGGTGATGGTCGGCGGTGCTGGAGGAGAGAACGCCCCGTTCCCCGCGATGCTGCATGTGTACGTCGACGACGTGGGCGACGTCTACCGCGCCGCCATCCAGGCGGGAGCCACCTCGATCAGGGAGCCCGAGGACATGTTCTACGGCGACCGGAGCGGTGGTGTCGCCGATTCCCAGGGCAACCAGTGGTGGCTCTCGACCCACGTCGAGGATGTCTCACCCGAAGAGATGGCGCGTCGCGCCGCAGCACAGGGCGGCTGAGCCGGCTACCACCGCTCGCGGTGGACCACTTCGTCGAAGGGACGTCGCTTCGGCTCCGCAATCGGCCGCAACGGCCGGTCGGCGGGATACCCGACCGAGATGACGGCTGCGCAAAACCGGTCTTCGGGGAAACCGAGCACGTCGCTCGCCAGGTCCTGGTCGACCACGGCGGCGTGCGCCGTCCCCACGCCGAGGCCGGTGGCGGCGAGCATGATGCTCATGCTCGCTTGACCGAGGTCGTAGTACAGCCAATTGCGGCTCTCGTCGTCAGGCTTGGGGGCGATCAACGTGATCGCGGCTGCGGCGCCGGCAACATGCCAGGCGCCCCTCCATACTCCGGCGAGGCGCTCGAGCTGCCCGCGATCGGTGACGACGACGAAGTCCCAGGGCTGCAAGTTGCGCGACGACGGGGTCCGCCGTGCCGCCTCGAGGATTCGGTCGAGGTCGTCCGGCGGGATCGGATCTCTCTTGAACTCCCTGACGTTGCGGCGCGACACCACCGCGTCCCAGGCATCCATCATGTTCCTCTCGATCAGCCGGAGGCCGTCTCGAAGGCCATTCGGGGGGCGTCCCGCCACAGGCGTTCGAGGTCGTAATACCTGCGGGTCTCCTCGTCGAACACGTGGACCACGATGTCGCCGAAGTCGAGAAGCACCCAGGTGGCGTCGGAGACCCCTTCCCGGCGGAGCGGCTTGCGGTCGTGCTCGGCGAGCCGCGCCTCGACCTCCTCGGCGAGGGTGAGCACGTGACGCCGCGAGGTGCCCGATGCGATGACGAACACGTCCGTGATCACGATCACCAACGAAACGTCGAGAAGGACAGGGTCGAGCCCCTTCTTGTCGTCGATCGCAGACGCGGCCGCTTCGGCGGCTTCGGCCGTGTCTGGGTGCATCGCGATGGGCTCAACCCTCCCCTGACGGGATGTCGTCTCCGACGATGATAGATACGTCGACGACACCAGAAGGCGCCCTAACCTCGAGGAACAGGCTGCCGCGGCCGAGCAACTCGACGATCTCGCGGGCCGCCGCCGCGGCGTGATCCCCTTGGGCGATCACGAGCGTCGTGTCGTGGTCGAACGTGTCGGCATTGTCGGTGCGGATCAGCCGGAAGCCATTGCGCACCAGGACCTCGGCGACGACGCGCGTGGTGCCGATGCGGCCGTTGCCGTTGAGGATCTCGATCCTCGGCCTCCCCTCGGCCCGGATGAGGAGGTGCCCGAGCCTTTCCGCGACGAAGGCGTCAGACCGGCCCGACACCGGGGCCAGGCCACTCCCGGTCACGGATTCGGCTCGTTCGACCGGAATCGTCGCCACGACTCCTGCGCGGTGGGCCGCCGCGCTGAGGAGAAGATCTGCCGCGGACGTGCCGCCGCCCTCGGCGAGGACCCGGTCGGCAACCCGGGGATCAGCGGCCACCTGCTCCAGGATCGCTCGCCAAGCCGCCCCCTGACGCTGGATGAACTCGAAGGGGTCGCCGTCGCCCGCCTCGACGAGGAGCCTCTCGAGGAGGTCGGGCGACACCACCGATGGCCCGGCCGGCACGAGGCGTTCGACCCCCGACGGTCCCTGGGCGAACAGGGGCGATGTGAGGTCCACCGAGACCGGCCCGGGCATCCCGGTCGACACGCTGCCGCTGTCGAGGGAAATCACCTGGTCGATCCTGACCCCGAACTGATTGGTCACTGCCAAAGCCGCGAGGTCGGCGCCCTCGAAGACCAGCGCGTCCACCAGCCGGAACTCGCCGAAACCGGGCACGGACACCAGGAGCGTCCGAGGAAGCACGACGACCGCCGGCACTCCGGTTGGCGATACAGCGATGAGGGCGAAGGCCGAGTCGGCCTCCCCCGACCCGAGTATGACGAGCATCGATCTCGACTCCGCGGAGACCGTTCGGGACTCGATCTCCGCTTC
>JAUYIV010000307.1 GCA_030688105.1 Actinomycetota bacterium
CCGATCAGAGTGTCCGCAGGCGATCCCGGCTCGCCCAAGGACTCGGTGTGCAGGGTGACCACGGCGACGGGGTGGTCCGCCTCGTCGGCGATCGCCCGTGCCAGTGTCGAGGGTTCGGTGGTCTCGGCGAACACCGCCTGGATGTTCAGCTCGTCGATGACTGCGACCAGAGCGGCCAGCTCCTCTGATCCCGGTTCGGCGAGGGTGGAGCCTCCCGGGATCACCACCCCGACCACCTCGAATCCATAGCGGGCGGCGAAGTACCCGAGCACCTCGTGGTTGGTCACCAGCAGCCGCCGATCGAGGGGAACGGCCGAAAGGAGGGCGTCGATCCGCTCGTGGGCGGTCTCGAGTTGGGCGGCGTAGGCGTCGGCGCCCGAATCCCAATCGACCGACGGGTCGAAGTCGGCGAGTCGATCCGCGATCAGTCGAGCCGCCTGGGCCATCCGGATCGGATCCATCCAGACGTGGGGGTCGAGGTCGCCGTCTTCATCGGCGTGGTCATCGAGTGGCTCGCCGTCGGCCACCTCGCCGAACGGCAGCGGATCGACCAGGTCGGCCACTTCCAGGATCACGGCCCCATCCCCGCGGGCGGCGTCGATGACATCCTCCAGACCTTCCTCGAGTCCGAGACCGTTGGCCACCACCAGGTCTGACTCGGTGATGAGCGCCGCCTGCCGGGAGGAGGGCTCGAAGTCGTGGGGGTCGACCCCCAGGGGCATCAGGACCTCGACGCGGGCCAGGTCCCCGACGACGTTGTCGACGACGTCCCCGAGCAGGTTGGTGGTCACGACGACCAGGGGGAGCTCCTCGCCGGCGGAGCCATCGTCGCCGCAGCTTGCCCCGGCGAGCGAGAGGAGAACGGCGAGGCTCATCAGGCGGCGGATCATGGGTTTCTCATCTGGTTGACGACAATGAGAATCATTCCTATCCTAGCTTCCGCAAGTTACCAGGGGTTCGGCGTGATGACAACCGTCGATCAGCGAGTCGAAGAACGGCTGTCGGGTCGGAGCGTGCGCTACACCCGGGCCCGCCGATTGGTCATCGGCGCGCTGGGTCGAGCGGAGGGCCCGCGGTCGGCGGCCGAGTTGCATGACGATCTGGGACGCCAGGTGCCCGTCTCGTCCCTGTACCGGTCGCTGGGAGTCCTCGAGGAGGCCGGCGTGGTCGCCCCGCACCACGGTGCCCGCGGGGTCACCCGCTATGAGCTCGCCGAGTGGCTTGCCGGACACCACCATCACCTCGTCTGCGTGCAATGCGGCGCCATCGAGGACGTCATCGTGCCCAAGGGGAAGGAGGTCGGCATCAGGGAGCTCGTCGATACGCTGGCGCGCGACTCGGGGTTCATGCCTCTCGACCATGTCCTCGAGATCGAGGGGCGGTGTTCGCGATGCGCCTAGCCGTCGACGCTCGGGATTTGTCAATTCGCTATGGCTCACGGGTCGCGGTCGCCGCCTCGACGTTCACCATTCCGGCCGGGGCATTCACGACGATCATCGGACCCAACGGCTCGGGTAAGTCGACAGTGCTCAATGCCATCGCCGGCCTCGTCGAGCCCGCTTCCGGGACGCTCACCGTCGACGACGGAGGCCCCCGGGTCTCCTATGTGCTGCAATCGACGAAGCTCAACGAGGCCCTCCACGTGACGGTGCGCGAGGTGGTGACGATGGGCCGATACGCGACCACCGGGCCCTACGGCAGGCTTCGGGCAGGTGACCGGGAGGCAGTGGAGGCCGCCATCCAGCGGATGGATATCGGCGCTCTGGCCTATCGGCACCTACACGAGCTCTCCGGCGGGGAGCGTCAGCGGGTCTTTGTGGCCCAGGGGATCGCCCAGGACCACGACGTGCTCTTGCTGGATGAACCCTTGACGGGGCTCGACATCAATTCGGCGCACGCCATCGAGGAGATGATCCACGAGGAGCAGGCGGCGGGCCGGACGGTGATCATGACCACCCACGACTTGGCCGAAGCCCGCGCCTCGGACTGGGTCCTTCTGCTGGCGGGGCGGGTGGTGGCCTCCGGCCCGCCGGCGGAGGTCCTCACCGTCGAGCATCTCGCCGAGGCCTACGGCCCCAGCCTGCTGCACGTGACCGAAGGGGGCTTCTTTCTCGACGACCCGGCCCATCAGCCCGTGCCGGGAAGGCACCTCCACCAGGAGCGGACGATCCACGCCGAACCACCGAGCGCCGATGAGCATCGGTAGGTCGACGGCCCAAAGCCGACGGCCTTGTTCCCGACGTATTCGCTACCGTGCCGGCATGCCCGAGTGCGCCGTCCCGCTCCCCTGTGACGCGACCGAGAAGGATGAGCCGTGTCGCCGCGCAGCGGTGCCGGGCACCCATCCCCGCCGCTGCGAGCGGCACCTCGCGTCCACGTCAACGCCGCAGACCTCGAAGGGCAGTTGAGTCGATGCGTCTCCCCCCGGTACCCCGGGGGGATCACATGCCCCCTCCGGCCCTTCGGGCCACCTCCCCCGCCGAGGGCGGGGGAGGTCGGGGGGAGGGGGGCGGCTGACCGTGCGGGCGAGTCTGGTCCCGTCTTGCAGACTGTCGTCGGGTCGCCCGCTGTCTCCGCTACCCCCTCTGTCTGCCGGGCTGCGCCCAGCATCCACCTCCCCCGGAAGCCGGGGGAGGACGCACAGGTGGAGTCGGCCGTCGAGGGTCCTCACGCGGCGCTTGCCGCTTCTTGCCCATTGCCGAATGCCGCGGCTCAGCGCATCAGCTCGGCCGCCAACCGATTGTGCTGCTCCACCAGGCGGCCCTCGTCGATCGACCGGTGGTGGCAGTCCTCGACCACCGGTTCGCCTCCGACGTAGACGTGGCGCGCCGGCACCGGGGCACACATCAGTGCGGCCGCCACCGGGTCGTGGAGCGCACCCGAGAACTCGACCCGTCCCAGGTCGAGCGTAAAGAAGTCCGCCATCCGGCCCGGCTCGAGTGCTCCGATGTCATTGCGCCCAAGGACCTCGGCGCCGCCCCGGGTCGCCATCTCGAGGGCGGTCCTCGCCGACATCTGCGGTCCCTGGCCGATCTCGGGGGAGACGCTGAGCCTGCCCAGCAGCATGGCCTGCCGGGTCTCGGCGAGCAGATTCCCGGAGTCGTTGCTGGCCGAGCCATCCAGCCCCAGGCCGACGGGGACGCGGGATGCCAGATATCCGGCGATCGGCGCGATGCCGGATGCGAGGCGCATGTTCGACGACGGGCAGTGGGCGACGCCTGTGCCAGTCTCGGCCATCCGGGTGATCTCGTCACTGTCGACGAACACCGCGTGGGCCAGCCACACGTCTTCGCCGAGCCAGTCAAGGCTCGCGGCATACTCCACGGGCCTCTTGCCGAACCGGTCGAGGGTGAATCGCTCCTCGTCCTTGGTCTCCGCAATGTGGGTGTGGAGCCGGACGCCCTTCTCCCGGGCGAGCGCTGCCGAGTCGCGCATCAGCTCTTCGGTCACGGTGAACGGGGAGCAGGGCGCCACCGCGATCTGGAGCATCGACCCCGTACGCGGATCGTGGAAGGCGTCGATGACCCGTGCGGTGTCTTCGAGGATGGTGTCGTGGTCTTGCACCACCGAGTCCGGCGGCAGCCCCCCGTCCTTCTCACCGAGACTCATCGAACCGCGCGATGCGTGGAACCGGATGCCGACCGCTCGGGCGCCTTCCACCTGGTCGTCCACGCGCGATGCGTTCGGCCACAGGTACTGATGGTCGAAACCGGTGGTGCAGCCCGACTTGACGAGTTCGAGCAGACCGACGGTCGTAGCCACCCGAACCGACGCGGGGTCGAGGTTCGCCCAGATCGGATACAGGCATCGCAACCAGTCGAACAGGGGCACGTCCTGGGCGCCGGGAACGGCCCTGGTGAGCGACTGGTAGAGGTGATGGTGGGAGTTGACCAGGCCGGGGAGCACCAGCATTCCCGCAGCGTCGAAGACCCGGTCGGCGGCACCGGGCAGCTCCTGCATGACGCCGACCGACTCGATCACGCCGTCCCGGGCGAAGAGCCCGCCACCGGTGATCTCGCGCCGCCCATCGTCCATGGTGACGAGCACGTAGGCGTTCTTCACGAGGAGGGTGGACATGAGGGGACGGTAGTGATTTTCCCGTTGCCCGCCTCAGCCCTCCTCACCCTCCCAGAGGGCTCGGAACTCGGGGCTCGTCGCCAGGAGGTCGTTGAGGCGGCCGATGGCGGCCACCCGTCCCTGGTGCATCACCACGATCTGGTTGGCGCGTTGCAGCGCCGGGTGGCGGTGCGACACCACCAGGCTGGTGACCCCGGACCGCTCCCGGAAGAGCCGCTCCCACAGGACCCGCTCCGTCTCCACGTCGAGGGCGCTCGAGACGTCGTCGAACACCAGCAGGTCGGGCCGGCGGACGAACATGCGCGCCGTGGCCGACCGCTGGATCTGGCCGCCCGAGAGCCGCACACCCATTGGCCCGACGAGAGTGGCCAGCCCTTCGGGCATGTTCTCCACGTCGGGCTCCATGACCGCCGACGCCACCGCGTCTTTAACCTCTGTCTCGGGATCTCGACGCCCCATCAGCAGGTTCTCCATCAGCGTCATCGAGAACAGCCGAGGCACCTGTGGCGTGTACGCCGACCGGGGCGGGATGAAGAACTCCGCGGGCTGCTCGACCACCTCGTCGTTCCACAGCACGTCGCCGCGCTGAGGCTCGACGAGCCCGAGGATCGCCCTGAGCAGTGTCGTCTTGCCGGCGCCGACCCGGCCGGTGATCACCGTGAACGATCCCGCCGGCACCGCGAACGACACATCCTCGATCCCGTCGTCTGTGTCCGGGTAGTGGAAGGTGAGGTCGCGCACCTCAAGCACCTCGAGGGGCGCCAGGTGCGGCGGCACCACGTCGGGAGCCTCAAGATCGCCGGTCAGGTGGAGCGAGATCGGCTTGACCAGGCGCATCGGCGGTGCGTCGCCCATGAGCTCGACCATCCTCCCGAACGACACCGAGGCCTGCTGGTAGCGGGCGATGAACAGCCCGAGGAAGAAGCCGGCGTCGGTGACGAATCCGAGGAAGTATACGAACACGGCGAACTCGCCCACGGTGAACTCGCCGGTGCGCATCGCCCCGGCCGCCACGATCAGGATGATCCCGGTGCCGACGTTGATCGTGTTCCAGAACAGCGACTCGAGCATCGCAGTGAGGACCTTGTCCTTGATGGCGGCGACCCGTCTCCGGTCGTTGAGCATCCTGAAGTGAGCGATCATCGACGGCTCGGCTCCCGCCACCTTGATCGCCTGCACCGAACCAAAGGTCTCTCCGAGGGCCTCGGTGATCCGGCCGGTGGCGTGGCGGGACGCCTCGCGGTATCGCCTGATGCGGTGGCGGGCGATGGCGGCGAGGTAGACGACGGCGACGGACGGCCCGAACACCAGGGCGGTCAGCGTCCCATCGATTCCGACGAGGATCCACACCGCGAGCCCGGAGAACACGAACAGCCCGATCATGTCGACCGTCCACGAGAACGACTCGACGTTCTCGTCGACGTCGTCACGGAAGCGGCTTATCGCCTCGCCCGGGGACTCCTTCATCGACTGCGCCCCGGGCAGCTCGAAGATGCGCTCGAGCATGTTGCGCCGCATGAGCGTGCCGATGCGGAACATCAGGTGGGCGTCGTTCCACATCCCGAGGAACATCACCGCGATCCGTCCGACGGCGTAGACCACCACGAACATGACGAGGGTCGGCACGTTGAACCCGGCGGTGGCCTCCCCGGTGATCCGGTCGAAGAACGCCTTCGTGATGAGCGCAGGGATCATCGGCATCACCCAGATCGACGCCCAGGTGAGGACGTTCAGGAGGTAGCGGCCCCTTTGATACTTGATCAGGCCGAGCCCCAGTTGGGCCGTGGGGATGTCCTTGGCGATCATGCGAGCAACTCCTCCATCCCGGTGCGAAGCAGGGTGGCAAAGCGGGTCTCGGGGTCGGCGGCCAGCTCACGCCGGGGGCCGAGCTCGACGATCCGGCCCCGCTCGAGGATCAGGATGTCGTCGGCCCGGTCGACGGTCGCCAGACGGTGGGCGATAACGATCCCGGTGCGGTTCTCGAGCAGCCGATCGACGGCGCGTTCGATCAGCACCTCGGTCGCCGGATCGAGCCGGCTCGACGCCTCGTCGAGGATCACGACGCCCGGATCGCGTAGGAAGATGCGGGCGAACGCCAGCAGCTGCGCCTGCCCCGCCGACAGCCCGCCGGACCCCGATTCGAGCATCGTGTCGAGACCCTCGGAGAGGCCGAACACCCAGTCACCGAGGCCGAGATCGAGGAGCACCTGCCAGATCCGCTCGTCGTCCACCCGCTCGTCGAAGAACGTGAGGTTCTCCCGCACGGTGGCACGGAACAGCTGCACCTCCTGGGTAACCATGCCGATCCGGGCCCGGCGGTCGGCGCGCTCGACGTCGCGGAGATCGATGCCCCCGATTCGGATCACGCCGTCCGAGGGGTCATAGAGCCGCGTGATGAGCCGTGCCATCGTCGACTTGCCAGACCCAGTCCTGCCGAGGAGGCCGAGCACCCGGCCAGGCGCCAGGTCGAGTTCGACATCCTCGAGGACCGACTCGCCGTCGGAGGCCTCATCGCGGTATGCGAAGGAGACGCCGTCAAACTCGATGGCCAGGGGGCCGTCCGGCAGATGTCTGGTTCCCATCTCGGGGAGGCTCGTGCGGGCGGCGAACAGCTCTTCGACCCGGGCGATCCCGGCGCCGGCCTTCTGGAGGTCCTCCATCTGGGTGCGGATCTGGTCGATCGGATGGCGGATCAACTCGGTGTAGTGGAACACGAGGTAGACCGAGCCGATCGTGATCGTCCCAGCGGTCAGCAACCGCGACCCGAGCCCGAACACCAGCGCGAGGCCGAACACGTAGACGGCGATCGATGTCGCCCACAGCATCGAGAAGCCCCAACGTCCCCGGACCTCCATCGGCAGCCACTCGCGGTGGATCAGGGTGAAGCGGTGCATCATGTACGGCACGGCACCGTTCGCCCGGATGTCCTCGGTGCCGCCGAGCTGCTCCCCTAGGAAGCCGAAGAATTCGGCCCGTTTGCCGCGCACTGCACGCCACCACGGGATGGCCACCGCCTGAAGCCCGATCATCAGCAACCCGGCTACGAGGGCGAACGCGGTCATGCCGATGCCGATCAGCGGGTGCTCCCGCCACATGAGGAAGATCACCGATGCGAGGAGCACGGAGTTGCCGACGACGTGGATGACGAAGGCCGAGAAGAAGTTCGACAGCGTGGTCACGTCGCCGTCGATCCGCTCGATCAGCTCACCGGGCGTCTTGGTCTTGTGGAACGACATGTCGAGGTCGAGGAGGTGCTCGGCCAGCGCGGCCCGCATCTCGTTGGTAGCCGTCCAGCCGACCTGCTCGGCGAAGTAGGTGGAGGTCACACTCAGGGCCTGGTGGCCGACGGCGAGAAGCACGAAGACCGCCGCATACGAGAGCAGGGTCGACATGTCGGCGCCCTCCTGGGCCCCGTCGATGAACGCCCGGATCAGCTGAGGGTTTACCACCTGGAAGGCGATCCCCGTGAACAGGAGCACGGCGAGCAGCACCACGCGGGCTCGCAGCGGGCGCAGGTACTTTCTGAGAAGGCGCCAGTAGGCGCGTACCGGAATCATCGAGGCTCCTGAGAGATGTGACCGCGCTTCAGACGCGGCCGCGAACGGCTGGGGGACGGCCCTGTTGGCCGCCGGTCAGGTCCAGGCCAGGACCCGCCGGGTCAACGGCCCGTGTGCGGTGTGATCCTCAGCATTCGATTGAGCCTCTCCGGCGAGGGACTTTCGCAGGGAGAACCCGTCGTGTCAATCGACTCGGGTCTCGCCCGGCTCGGCACTCGAAGAGGACGCCGAATTGGAGGAGTTCCCACGGAGCGACGCCGTCGCGGCTCTCGAGGGCCACGGTATCGGGGCGTTCGCGTACCCGTAGGTCTCGCCCTCGCCCGGCCTGCCAGGAATCTATCTGCGAGATGACTCAGGAACTGGCGCCACGGCTCCTCCACCCCGGGGGGAGACCAACGGCTTGAGACGGGAGGCGCCTCCTGCGGGAGGCGGGAGGCGGGAAGCGGGAGGCGGGAGCGTCCGGTCAATCCAATCCATGGGCTCCCGGCCCGACGACACCGGTGAGGTGCAGGATCACGATCGCGGCGACGAGGGCGATGACGATGGCGACGACGACCCAGGTGCCCCAGCCGACGGGGGTCACCGGCTTCCGATCGGTGGCAGCGTTCTCGGACTCGGGGTGGGAGGGCAGGTCCATCGTGTCGTCTCCTGATCGTGGGCGGCGGTTCATGCGTCTCGGGTGGCGGCGACACGGATGCCGCTCAGCGCGATCGCAACGGCGTACGTGGCGAGAAGGGCGGTGCCGGCGAGGGGTGAAAGGAGACCGTCCAAGGGGGTGCGGATGATCGCCTGGCCGGCGGCGGCGGGAAGCCATCGGCCGATGTCGGGGGCGAGGTTGACGAGAGCGTGTTCGACTACGGCGAACCAGGCGAGGGCGCCGGTCACGGCAAGCACCTGGTTGCGCACCAGCGAGCCGAGGGCGACGCCGAGCATGGCGAACAGAGCGGTGTAGACGAGGGTCCCGGCGAGCGTGAGCCACACCTCCGCGTCATCGAGGGGAAAGGTCGCACCCTCGGTGCTGTAGAGGACAGCGGCGATGCCGATGGAGGCGAGGGAGGTGACGACTCCGACCGCAAGGCCGAGGCCGCTGCCGACGGCGAGTTTGGCGGCGAGCACCTGATGGCGTCGCGGGGTCGTGAGGAACGTGTCGTCGGCGGTGCCGTATCGGTATTCGCCGGCCGAGATGATGATGCCCACGACAAGAACGAGGATGGCGCCGGCTCCGGTCGCGGAGAGGACCTGCCGGACGCCTTTGGCGGATTCGAGCACGGCTCTGTCGCCGCCGCCGTGGACGAGCACGGTTCCGGCGACGCCGGCGAGTGAGATTGCGACTGCCGCGGGGATCATCCCGAGGAGCAGCCGGGTGGTGCGCAGCTTCAGTCCCTCGGCGGCGACGAGATGGATCATTGCCCACCGGCCTCGGTCACCGCGAGGTACATCGCCTCGAGGGTCTCCGCCGTGCCGCGCCTGCTGAGCTCGGTCACGGTGACGCCGGCTCGGGCGGCGATTCCGCCGATCTCCGCGGTGTCTCGCGCTGCGATGGAGATCGCGCCGTCGGCGAGCAGTTCGTGGTCCGCGCCCGCGGCCTGCAGAGCATCCAACATGGCGTCGGTGCGGTCGACTCGCACGGTCACCCGGTCGGCCGTCAGGTCGGCGATGTCGGCCTCGGTGACGAGCGTTCCGTCACGGATGATGACTACCCGGTCGACGGCCTGTGCGACCTCGGCGAGGAGATGGCTGGACACCACCACGGTGCGGCCCTCGTCCGCCCAGATTCGCATCAGCCGCCGAATCCAGCTGACACCTTCCGGGTCGAGGCCGTTGGCAGGCTCGTCGAGTACCAGCACCTCTGGGTCGCCGAGCATGGCCGCGGCGATTGCGAGGCGTTGGCGCATGCCGAGGGAGTAACCGCCGACGCGTCGATCGGAGGCGCTTTGGAGCCCGACGAGTTCGAGAAGGGGATCGATCCGGGGGGCGTCGAAGCCTGCGGCCCGTGCGATGACTCGAAGGTGGTTGCGACCGGTGCGAGCCGGATGAAAGCCGGTGGACTCGAGGACGGCTCCCACGTGATGGCGGGGGGATGCCAGATCGCGGTAGGCGCAGCCGTCGATCAGCGCCGCGCCCGAGGTGGGTGCTACGAGCCCGAGCAGGCACCGGAACGTTGTGGTCTTGCCGGCGCCGTTCGGTCCCAGGAAACCGGTGACCTTCCCGGCGGGTGCGGTGAAGCTCAGCTCGTTGACGGCGCGCTGGCCCCCGTATGTCTTGGTGAGCGCCCGAACCTCGATCACGGTCCCCTCTCCACCGCGCGAAGCGCCGGGGGAGGGTCGGTCGGGGGGGTGATCGACATCATCCGCCGGAGCCGATTCGGCGGCAGGGCCCGAGACCACGTAGGAACCGGGGATCCTCGCCGCTCTCCAGGCGTTCGAGGAGGGCACGAGCATCCTCGTCGGTGAGGCTCCCTTCCTCCACGGCTGCGCTGACCCTGGCTCTGGCGTGCCTCAGTTGGATCTCCCGGGCGGCGTCCTCGAACCCGCCGGAATCGGCGGCGGCGATCAGCCGGGCGGCTTCCCCCTCGGTGAGTCGGCCGGTTCGCACCATCTTCTCGAGCCGTTCAGCGAGCCCCGGGCCTCGGTCGAGCCATGGGTGACTGCGTTGCAGATGGGCCACTCTCCGCGAAGCTATAGAGACACTTTGTCTCTGTCAAGTCGTAGCGTCCCGACAACGTCGCTGTGTATGATGTAGGTGTGCCGAAGCTCTGGACGGAGACGATCGACGCGCACCGCCGCGCGGTCCGCGACGCGACGCTCGATACCGCGGCGGCGCTTGTGGAGGAGCACGGGCTGGTTTCGGTGACGATGTCGCAGATCGCCGAGGAGACCGGCATCGGACGGGCGACGCTGTACAAGTACTTCCCGGACGTCGAAGCGATCCTGGTCACCTGGCACGAACGTCAGGTGACTCGGCACCTCGAGCATCTCGCCCACGTACGGGATCAGGCGGGCGATGCCGGCGAGCGCCTCGAAGCGGTGCTCGAGGCGTACGCATTCATCTCCCATGAGCACCGTGACCACGGGCTGGCGGCAGTCCTGCATCGGGGCGAGCACATCGCCCGGGCCCAGCAGCACCTCGGCGATTTCATCGAAGAGCTCGTGAAAGAGGCTGCCCGGGCCGGCCATGTACGGGACGACGTCTCGCCCGGCGAGCTGGCGAGCTACTGCCTCCATGCCCTCACTGCAGCGTTCAGCCTGCCATCCAAAGCCGCGGTCCACCGGCTGGTCGCGGTCACCCTGGCCGGCCTGCGACCCTGATCGGCCCCGGTCTAATCGTTCGGCGATGAGCGAATCCCTGTGTTCGATGTTGCCAACAACGCCGGCGAGGGCAAGGTTCTTGCCCTGGCCCATCGCCTATCCCTCCTGACTCCCAGGTGGCGTCGGCCGGTGAGTACCCTCGCCACGTGAGCCGCGCGCTTTCGACGCTCATCGACGAAGACGCCATCGGCGCCCGCGTCGGTGAACTCGCCGCGGAGATATCCGCGGACTATGCCGACGTGGACGAGTTGGTGCTCATCGGGGTGTTGAAGGGCTCGTTCATATTCCTGGCGGACCTGTCGCGACGTATGACGGTGCCGCACCGGATCGAGTTCATCGCGGTGTCGTCGTATGGCGAGCGCGAGAGCGAGGACCCGGGGGCGGTCCGGCTGATCCTCGACGTCCGACATGACATCGGCGGCAGGCACGTGCTCGTCATCGAGGACATCGTTGACACCGGCCACACCCTGGCCTATCTGATGCGCCTGCTCTCGGCGCGTCTGCCCGAGTCGCTCAAGTCGTGCACCCTCATCCGCAAGCCCGATCGGGCCGAGGTGGACGTGGCCATCGACTACCTCGGATTCGACATCCCCGATGTCTGGGTCGTCGGATACGGTCTCGACTACGCCGAGAAGTATCGGACCCTGCCCAGGATTTGTGCGTTGGAGAGGTAGGTCGCCGGGTACCGCGCCGATTCAGCTGATCGAGGTCCACGGCGTGTCGCTCCGGCCGAACGCGCGGAAGCGCGCGATGCCCCCGTCCGGGTGGATGTTGAGTCGGAGATGGGTCACCGGTCCGACCTCCTCGAGCTCGGACCAAATGTGCCGCGAATCGGGCTTTACGGGCTTCTCGGGCAACAGGGTCGACCACGCGGCGAAGCGGAGGTCGCCGATGGAGGCTCTTGCGGCATCGATGGCCTCGACATCGGTGGAGCCCGGCGCGTTCCCCTTGAAGTATGCCGTATCCACTTCGACCCTCCCGATCGTTCCCCGTCCCGCCAAGCGGACCACGGCCCAGTCGTTCCCGGCGCCGCGGCGCCGTCGCGTCTCCCACCCGTCCCACATCCCGCGCGCCCTTCCGGGAACCAGCATCCGATTTGGCGACGAGTAGTGGCGGTCTGAGCAATCGATGGCCCTGGCCCCGTTGTGAAGGAGCGCGAGATCGAGCTCGTGCTCACCATCGAGCAGGCCCGTCGGCGGCACCGGCTCACCGAGCACGCGGAGCCGGGCCACCCCGCCGTCGGGGTAGGTGACGAGGCGCACGTGGGTGACCGGGCCGGGGTGGGCGACGGGGAATTCGTTCTGGGCGTCCCCGCGGAGAGGGGTGCGAGAGACGATCTCGGTCCACCGACCCGGGTCGCGGACCAGCTCTACGAGCGTGGGGTTGCTCGGCAGGTCGATGGCCTCCACCGAGGCAGACTCGGGAAAGTTCCCGGTGAAATGGGCGGTGTCCACGATGGTGTGATGCACCACCCCGGCGATTCCCAGGCGCACGACCGCCCAGTCATGGCCGGGCTCGCGTCGGCGCCGCGTCTCCCAGCCGTCCATCCACTTGCCCCGCGAGGTGAACTTGTCGGGGTCCCACACCGGGTCGCCCTCCTTGACGAGGTTCTCCTTGGGTGCGAAGAATTCGTCGTTGGCGGCGATCACCCTGCCGCCGAGCCGCTCGGAGGCGAGGTCGACCAGCAAATCCATTGGGATGATCATGTCCGCTCCAAGAGTCCGCCGTTTCCGGCGACGATGTGGCCGTCGTCGAACACCATCCTGCCGCGCACCATCGTCGTCCGCACGGAACCTCGAAGGCGGCGGCCGGAGTAGGGGGTCACAGGATGCCTCTGGAACAGGCCATCGGGAACGACGGTTCACTCCGTCTCGGGATCCCAAACCATCAGGTCCGCCCGTCGGCCCGGCTCGATGGCACCCGAGTCGATCCCGGCGAACGCGGCGGGGGCGGTCGACAGCCACCTGGTGATGTCGGCGATCCCCAACCCGCGCCGCCGAGCTCCCGTCCAGGTGGCCGCCAGCCGTAGCTCGAGCGAGGCGATTCCATCCCAAGCCTTGTCGAACCCACCCTCCTTGAGTTCGGCTGTACGGGGGCAGTCGTCGCTCACCGAGCGCCGG
>JAUYIV010000330.1 GCA_030688105.1 Actinomycetota bacterium
GCGGCGATCGGCATCGAGGCGGTGGAGGAGGCCCTCCAGCATCGCGTCATCCGCTACGACAAGGCCGGTGACCAGCACTACGACGTGATCTCGGCGTTCATCAAGAGCCTCCGAGGCTCCGACCCGGATGCGGCGGCGTACTGGCTGCAGACCATGCTCGATGCCGGCGAGGATCCGGAGTTCATCGCACGGCGGATGGTGATCCTGGCCTCTGAGGACGTCGGCATGGCCGACCCGACCGCGCTGGGAGTGGCCGTCGACGCCGCTCGGGCCCTGCAATTCGTCGGCCTGCCCGAGGCGGCTTACGCCCTGCACCACGCCGCCCTCCACTTGGCCACCGCTCCGAAGTCCAACTCGGTGGCACGAACGATCTCAGCGGCGCAGCAGGCGGTCGAGGAGACCCCGGGGGCACAGGTTCCGGCGCATCTCAGGTCGACCGGTTACCGGGGAGCGGAGAAGCTGGGCCACGGGGTCGGCTATGTCTACCCACATGACCACGCCGGCGGCATCGCCCCCCAGCAGTACCTCCCCGACGAGCTGGTGGGGCGAACGCTCTACGAGCCGGGCGACACGGGAGAAGAGGTGGCGGCTGCGGAACGACTGGCGGAGATCGACCAGAAGATGGGAAGAGAGTCAAGAGCCAAGAATCAAGAGTCAAGATGAGTCTTGATCTCTTGACTCTTGAATCCGTCCTGCCGAGGGCCGACGGCCGTAGGCCGTTTACCCTTCCGCCGATGAGCACGCCAGTCGGCGGCGCCGAGGTTCGGCGCGCCTTTCTCGAGTTTTTCGCCGAGCGGGGTCACCCGATCGTGCCGTCGGCCTCCCTGATCCCGGTCGACCCGTCGCTGCTGCTCACGGTCGCTGGGATGGTTCCCTTCAAGCCATACCTGCTGGGTGAGGAGACGCCGCCGTATCGGCGGGCCGTCAGTTCGCAGAAATGCATCCGCACCAACGACATCGACCTGGTCGGGCTGACGGCGCGTCACATGTCGTTCTTCGAGATGCTGGGAAACTTCTCGTTCGGGGACTACTTCAAGGAGCAGGCGATCCCGTGGGCCTTCGAGCTCGTCACCGAGGTCTACGGGATGGACCCCGATCGACTCTGGTTCACCGTCCACGAGACCGACGACGACGCCGCCGAGATCTGGATCGAGACGGTGGGCGCGTCGCCCGACCGCGTCCAGCGGCGGGACCGGGACAACTTCTGGCAGATGGGGGTGGCCGGCCCCGCCGGGCTGTCCTCGGAGATCTTCTACGACCGCGGCGCTCGCCACGGGCCGGATGGCGGGCCGCTGGTGGACGAGGAGCGTTTCATGGAGATCTGGAACCTCGTGTTCATGCAGTACCTCCAGGACGAGCCCTACCACGTGATCGGCGATCTTCCCGCCAGGAACATCGACACCGGCTCGGGCCTGGAGCGGGTGTCCTTGGTGCTTCAAGAAGTCGACACATCGTTTCTCACCGATCTGCTGCGTCCGGTGGTGGCGGCCGCCGAAGCCGCCACGGGCGTCACCTACGGTGCCCGGCGCGAGTCCGACGTGAGCCTGAGCATCATGGCCGACCACGGCCGCGGTTTCACCTTCCTCATCGGGGACGGAGTGGTGCCGTCGAATGAGGGCCGGGGCTATGTCCTACGCCGCCTCCTCCGCCGCACCATCCGCCACGCCTGGCAGCTGGGGGCCGAGAAGAACATCACCCAGCCTCTCGTCAAGGCGACCATCCAAACTCTGGGGGACGCCTACCCGGCGTTGCGTGCTTCTGAAGCCGGGATCCTGGAGACCGCCGAACGCGAGGAGCAGCGCTTTCGCCGGACCCTGGAATCGGGGCACAGCCTCCTCAGTGCCGAGTTGGAGCAGATGGATGCCGGCGCCACCCTTTCCGGCGAGACCGCGTTCAAGCTCCACGACACGTTCGGCTTCCCCGTCGAGCTCACCGAGGAGATCGCCGCCGAGCGGGGCGTCGAGCTGGACAGGCATGGGTTCGACGCGGAGATGGCCGCGCAGCGCGAGCGGGCCCGAACCGCTCGGGGCAAGTCGGCCGTCGCCGACGCCCCCAAGGTGTATCGCGACATCTACGACGAGTCGGGGCCGACGCGATTCCTCGGATACGAGCAGGTCGATACCCAGGGGACGGTCCTCGCCATCGTCGCCGACGGTGACCCCATCCAGACCGCCGAGGAGGGACAAGACGTCGAGGTGTTCTTCGACGTGACGACTTTCTACGCCGAGTCGGGCGGGCAAGTCGGGGACACCGGGACCGCCACCACCGAGACCGGGGTGCTCCAGGTGACCGACACCCAGCACGCCGTGCAGGATCTCCATGGGCATCGGGCGACCGTGCGATCGGGCTCGATCTCGGTCGGGCAGGTCGCCGCGCTCAGTGTCGACCCGGGCCGCCGTGAGCGGATTCGCAAGAGCCACTCCGGCACCCACATCCTCCACTGGGCGTTGCGCACCGTCGTCGGCCCGCACGTCCAGCAGGCGGGCTCGCTCGTGGAACCGGGAAGGCTGCGGTTCGACTTCTCGCACTACGAGGGGCTCACCGACGAAGAGGTCTTCGAGGTCGAGCGGCTCGCCAACGAGCGCGTCATCGAGAACGCCCACGTACGCGCTTTCCAGGTCACCCGCAAAGAGGCAGAGGAGATGGGGGCCCTGGCGTTCTTCGGGGACAAGTACGGCGACGTCGTTCGGATCGTGGAGGCGGGCTCGTACTCGAGGGAGCTCTGCGGCGGGACCCATGTCCACACCACCGGGCAGGTCGGACCACTCGTCGTGGTGGGGGAGTCGTCGATCGGATCGAACCTGCGGAGGATCGAGGCATACACCGGGTCGGCCGGATACGGCTACTTCACCGAGCTTCGTCGGAAGTTGCGTGCCACCGCGGACAGCCTCCGAGTCCAACCCGAGAAGGTCGACGAGGCGGCTGCGGCGCTGGCGGTGAGGTCGCGGGAGCAGGAGGCGCGCATCGCCCAGATCGAGGCACAGACCCGCAGCGAGGCGGCGGAGGACCTCGTCGAGTCCGCCGAGGAGGTCGACGGGAGGAAACTCGTGATCGCCTCGCGTGAGGGCCTTTCACCAGATGCGCTCAGGCAACTGGGGATGCAGGTCCGCGACCGGATCGGCTCGGGGATCGCCGTGTTGGGGAGCAGCCGCGACGGGAAGGCGAGCCTGGTGGTGGTGGTGAGCCGTGACCTCGTCACGCACGGAGCCAACGCCGCCGAGATCGCCGGCCCGGCGGCAAAGCTCCTCGGAGGCGGCTCGAGCCGCGACCCGGAGATGGCACAGGCAGGGGGGCCGCAGGGCGACCGGCTCGGCGACGGGGTCGAAGCGGCGGCCCGGCTCGCCCGAGAGTCGCTCGGTCGGTTCTGACGTGGGACGGGTGCTCGCCCTCGACCACGGGACGGTCCGCATCGGCGTCGCGATCAGCGACGCGGCCGGCATCACGGCTCACCCCAGGGGTTTCATCGACGCGGGCGCGCCCGATTGCCTCGACCGCATTCGGAACCTCGTCGCAGAGCTCGACGTCGAACATATCGTCGTGGGACTGCCCATCGGGCTGGATGGCTCGGAGGGAGCCGCCGCGGCGGCTGCTCGAGCATTCGCAGGCGAGGTCACCGATGCGACCGGCCTTGCGGCGGAGCTCGTCGATGAGCGGTACACGACCGTCATGGCCGAGCGGGCGCTCATCGCGACCGGATCCAGGCGGGAGCGCCGCCGGCAAGTGCGGGACGGCGCCGCGGCGGCCATCCTGCTGCAGGACTATCTGGAGAGGCGATGAGCATCGAACTCGAGCCGTACGAGCCGGACGGGCCGTCGGGCCGGCGCGGCCCGAACACGGTGCTGCGGGGGATGGGGGTGCTCGGGTTCGTGGTGCTTCTCTTCGCGATTGCGTTTCTCGGGGTGAAATGGCTGGCCTCGGCGGTGAACGACGTCATCGCACAGCCGGCTCAGACGACGGTGGTCCCCGGTCTCCCGGTCTCGATCGAAATCGCCCCCGGAGCCCCCGCCTCTCAGATCGCCCGCCAGCTCGCCGAGGCCGGCGTGGTCGTCTCGGCTTCGGACTTCGACAAGGTGGTGCGCGACCAGCGGGCCAGTGACCGCCTCCAGGCCGGGCGCTATGACCTCGAGACCGGGATGACCCCGGAGGCCGTGCTCGCCGTCCTCATCGAGGGACCCTCGCGGGACGTCTACCGGCTGACCGTGATCGAGGGATTGACCATCGGCCAGATGCTGCAGTCGATCGCCCGCCAGACCGACATCCGGTTCGCCGACCTCTCGAAGCTGCTGCTCGACGGCACGGTCAAGTCGAGCCTGATGCCGCGCGAGCCCGACAGCCTGCAGGACTGGGAGGGCATGCTGTTTCCTGATACCTACGAGTTCGAGGTCGACGCCACCGCCGAGGAGATCCTCGATCGAATGGTGGCGACCATGGAGAACAGGGTCGGATCGATCGACTGGAGCCACCTCGAGGACTTCGACCTCACACCATATGACGGGATCGTCATCGCATCGCTCATCGAGCGGGAGGCGCTGTTCGACGATGACCGGCCGGTGATCGCCAGCGTCATCTACAACCGCCTCGAGGCCGACATGAGGCTCCAAATCGACGCCACGGTCGTGTACGTCCTCGGCGGCCTCCCGGAGGTGGGATTGAGCGAGGAAGACCTCGCCATCGAGTCCCCCTACAACACGTACGTCGTCGACGGGCTCCCGCCGACGCCGATCGCGGGGGTGCGGACCGCCTCGCTACGCGCCGCCGCCGACCCGGATGACACCGTGTACTTGTTCTTCCTCACCGACGAAGACGGGAGAGCCCATTTCGCCG
>JAUYIV010000345.1 GCA_030688105.1 Actinomycetota bacterium
CAGTGCATGCAGATGATCGGAAGATATAAATAGAAGGAGTTGGGATAGACGCCCGCCCCCAGGACCTCGTCCCAGTTCGGGCCCCAGTCCGGCGCTTTGCCGTCCGCGGTCCGCGGCTCGAGGTGGACGCGCTGTCCCTCGCCGCCGTAGAAGACATCCTCGTAGTTGAACTCCCAGGCCTCGCCGAAGTCCGCCTTCTTGAAGAGCTTGCCCGGCCGGGCGCTGCCGTCCGGGAACCCGCCGCCGGACTCAAATCGCCCGCGGGGCGTGCCCTGCCCCGGCATGGTGTTGACGATGTTCCACCACATGTACTCCATGCCCGGGGCGTCGGTCCAGAGGGTCTTGCAGGACACGGTGCACGTCTGGCATCCGAGGCACTTGTTCAGGTCGAAGACCATTGCCAGTTGGCGCTGCGGCAGTTCGGCCATTTCTAACCTCAGCCCTCTAGTCGTATCTCATGCCAGGTCTGGCCGAAGGCCTTGATCCCGGCCCGCTCCTGGTTGGCGCCTCGCCAGACGGCGAACGACGCGTTCACCATCCCCGGGGCCGATATCTGCACCCCCCCGGGGGTCGCGAAGGCCCGCGCCAGGACGACGATCCAGCGGCCGCTGGCCCATCTGCCCACACCCGAGACGGCGTCGTCGTTGAGCCGCAGGACGCTGCCCGCGCCCTGGCCCGTGGCGTGGATCGCGGCGGTCAGGTTGGCCCGCCAGTACCAGGCGTTCACCGGCTTGGCCGGCGAGCCCATGCTCTCGATCGGGGCGTCCACTCCGTCCATGGGGAAGAGCAGCGCCGCGCCGTCGGCGAAAATGTCCAGATCGTCGGGCTGTGTCACTGGCTGGGGCTCGGCCCACTCCAGCCGGAAGGCCAGCTCGTTCCCGGTGTGGACGGCGCGGACGTCCAGGTCGGCGAGGAGGCCGTAGGGCCGGTCCCGCCAGGCGGCGACGACGTACACCGAGGGCTGAAAGCCGATGGGCGTGGGAGCCAGTGCGATGGTCTGGGGCTGCGCCTTCGACCAGACGCTGTCGTCCGCCTTCAGCACCTGAGACAGGCCCGTGGCGACCCTTGCAGCGACGATTGTGGCCATGTCTGCGCTCCTATCCCGCCCCGGCCACTTTCTGGACCTCGACCGCGACCTCTTTCGGGATGTGGTTCATCGAATAGTAGGCGCCGCGGTAGTGCAGGTGGCCGTAATCGCCGACCATGTCCAGTGGCTTCATGGGCGTTGCGGCGACATCGTTCTGGGTTGCCCAGTCCGGGAACTGGTAGCCCTCCCAGGCGTGATAGACGATAACCATCCCTGGCGGCAGCACCGGCGCGACGGCGGCGTGCAGGGTGAAGGTTCCGACGTCGTTGTACACACGGATGAGGTCGTTGTCGGCGATGCCCCGGTCCTGGGCGTCCTTCACGCTGATGAAAGCCAGAGGCTCGCCCCGCTGGAGCCGGAGCAAGTGGGCGTCGGCGCGCCATATGGCGTGCATCGACCAGCGTGTATGGCCGCCGGAGAGGCGCAGCGGGTAGTTGCCGCCGGAGGCCAGGGGCTCCTTGTGGCGGACGAGCTGCTCGTCCATCTCCAGGAACCACGGATGATCGATGTAGAACTGCTGGCGGCCGGTCAGCGTGGGCCAGGGCTGCTTCTTGTTGATGAACCAATCGTTCGCGAACAGTGGCCTCTCGTCGGTGTAGTCAGTGTAGTTGATGCCGCCGAAGCCCATGCCGCCGGCGGATGCGATGGCCTTGATCCTGACCATGCCCTGCTCGGCTGCCTTGCCCCAGGCGCCCTCACCGAGACCGCTGGCCCGCGTGATCGAGGAGAACTGCATGATGTAGTCGAGCGCGCGCTCCTCGCCTTTGGGCCCCTCGGTATAGGCCCCGTCGGCGGTCAGGTTCTTGTACGCGTTCTCGAGGTCCGCGAGGCGCCCCTGGGCGTCAGTGTAGCCGCTGATCCCGCGCTCGCGGGCACGCTCTTCGACCTTCTTCGCAAGCATGAGCATGATGTCCCACTCGTGCTTCGACTCGTACAGAGGGTCGACGGCGCGGTCGCCGACGATGACGTAGGGGAGGTAGCTGATGGTGTACTTGATTCCGGGCTTCTCGTAGTAGCCGCAGGCCGGGAGTATGTAGTCCGACCAGAGGCCGGAGGTCGACATCCGGAAGTCCGTCGTCACGATCGTGTCTATCGAGGCCCATAGGGAGTCCCTGATGACCTGGGGCATAGGCCAGCGCCGGAGCGGGTTGGGGCCGGAGAAGTAGAAGAAGCGCGGCCGCTTCGGGGGGCGCGGCCACACCGGCTGCCATTCCTTCTCGAAGATCTCCCGCATGTAGTCGGCGACGGGGCGCTTGAGGAAGGGGTCGTTGTAGTCCGGCCGCGAGGCTATCTCCGCGAACTTGGGGTCGTGGCGGTAGAGCCAGGGGATGAGGGGGGTCGACTGGCCCATCCGGCGACCGTACTGCGCCGACATCTTCTGGAAGTCACGGACGATGGGCCGCTCCGCCACCGCCGCCGGCGGCGGTGGCGGCTCGACCGCAAGGCGGATCGACGGCCGGTTCGTGAGGTCGATCTGTCCCGCCGCACCCCGGCGCCCGGTAGTGGTCAGAACGCCGGAAGTAGGCGGCCACCAGTTGGAGACCTTCATCCCGGCGCCGTTCTTGCCGCCGGAGTTGCCGGTCAGCGCGAGCAGGTAGATCATCCCCCGCTGGAACAGGTCCGAGTGATAGTGCTTGCAGGCGCCCCAGGACGCGAAGATCATCACCGAGCCCGCGGCGGCCATTTCGCGCGCAACGAGCTCGATGTTCTTCGGGCCAACGCCGGTTATCTCCGCCGTCTTCTCCGGCGTGTACTCGGCGACGCGCTCCTTCAGCACCTCGAAGACGGGACGAACCCAGACAACGCGCCGGTTCGCCAGCCGGACTTTGAATCGCCCTTCCAGCGCCGGGTCGATGTCGCCCAGGGCGATGCTCGCCACGGGGTGGTCCCACGTGCCAGGCGGCTCGGCGAGCGCGTTCGTGGTCTGGTCCCACACATAGAAGAGGCTCTCCGAGCCGCCCTTCTCGATGTCGGACTGGCGGAGGAAGCGGCCGTCGTCC
>JAUYIV010000399.1 GCA_030688105.1 Actinomycetota bacterium
CGGCGCTGGCGGTGTCGGCGCTGTTGGCGGCGGGGGAGTGGCTGCGCCTCGAGCCGGTGGCGGTGGTGATGGTGGCGGCGACGGTCTCCCTGGGGGCGGCGGTGTATGGGTTGGCCTTCACCTTCGTCGGGGCGGCGACCCGGGCCCGGATGTGGCGCGACCCCGCTCTGGTGGTGTCACAGCTCGGCGGCCTGGTCGTCGCCTTAGTCGCCTTCGAATGGCTCGCCACCACGGCGGCGTCCGGGATCACCGCGTTGGTCCTCGTCGCCGAAGCGGTCCTCGTCGGCGCTCTCGCCGATCGGATGTTCCCCGAGCTACCGCTTCGGGGGTTGTCGGTGCTCTGCGCGGTCGCCGCGGCGCTCTTCGGGGTCGGCGCGGTCACTGCCCCCGGGGTCGTCGGCGGGTTGCTCGTCGGGCTGGGGATCGCCGGAGCGGTGGCGATGGTCGCCGGGTCGGCTCCGGCCTCTCGGCTGGGGCAGTGGAAGAACCCCATCCTTCTCGGGGCCTGGGCCCTCGCCGCCGCCGTTCCCATCACCGCCGCGGTCAGACTCGACTCGAGGACCGTGGTCGTCGCCGTAATGGTGGTCGGCGGGGCCGGGATCGTGCTCGCTGCAATCACCGGAGGCCGCTGGCGGGCGTCCTATCTGGGCATGATCGAGTGGGTGTCCGCGGTCTTCGTGGGCCTCGGGGACACGCCGATCCCCGACGTCAACTTGATCGTCGCCCCGGTCGCGGTCGTCGTCCTCGCCATCGCGTCGCTGGAGCGGCTCCGCGCCCGCATCCTCGACGAACCGCTCTCCCGCGAGCAATCGGACCTCCTGTCCTTCGTGGAGGTGGTGGCGATGGTGGCGCCGCTGGTCACCGCCGGCTGGCCCGCCTACGAGCAGCGCTCGCTGGGCCACCTCTCGCTGCTCTTCGGCGAAGCGGCGGTTCTGGTGGCGTGGGCGCTGTTCACCCGGGTGCGCCGCCGTCTGGCGTTGGGTGTGATCGGTCTGGTGGCGGTGATCGTGTACCCGCTCGCCCAGGTCCTGGCGTCGGCGATTCGCGGCGGGCTGAGCGGGGGCGCCCTGCTGGCGATCGGAGCCGGCGTCGCCGTGGTGTTGATCGTCGTGGGCTCGCTGCTGGAGCGGAGCCGCACCAAGGTCGGTGACGTCGTCCGTCGTCTCGGCGAGGCATTGGAGGGATGGTCATGAACTCCGTCACCCAGCGGCTGGGACGCCGGTACGGGCTGCCCCTGGCGGCGCTGCTGGTCACGCTGGCATCGTTTGCCCTCGTGCTCTGGTGGGACGACAGCCCCGGGGTGCTGTTGCTCGTGGCCGCGTTCGGCCCTCCGGTCACTGCGCTGCTGCTGGCCCGGGCCACCGTCGGCAGCGGGGTGCGCTGGGGGCGGATGGCGCGGGCGTTCGCCCTCGGGGGCACCCTGATCCCGGCGATCGTGATCGCGGTGCACGGCTTCGTGTTGTCGGTGGTGTTCGCGCTCGTCGAGCCGCTCACCGACGCCGGTCGGAGCCTTTTCGACGACCTGCGCGTCGATGCCGAACTGGTGGACGTCCTCACGAACCCGTGGGCGGTGGTCTTCCTCGTGGAGCTGGCGCTGGTGGCCCCCATCGCCGAGGAGTCGCTCAAGCCCCTGGCTGCCCGAATCGTCCGGCCGGGCTCGCGTCGCGACGCCTTCCTGCTCGGTGCGGCGGCGGGGGCGGGGTTCGCCGCCGTCGAGAACGTTCTCTACGCCTCGGGGTGGTTCTGGTCGTTCGACTGGTTCCTCCCGGTCGCCGTGCTCCGCTCGACGGGGGCCGCACTGCATCTCCTCGGCGCCGGTCTGATCTCCGTCGCCCTCTACGAGCGGCGGGAGCGGATGGAGAATCGGACGTCCATTGCCGGCATGTGGGGCATCGCCGTCGGCGTCCACGCCCTGTGGAACGGGTCGATCGCCGTGGCGATCATCCTCTACGAGGAGCAGGCCCGCCTCGCCGGCATTGGTGGCTCGGCGCTCGAGTGGGGGATCGCCCTCGACGTGATGCTGGGCGTCATCGGCATGGTGCTGCTGGGGGCGATAGTGGTGGCGGCGCGCTGGGCCACTCCCGACCGGCCCACATCGGTGAGCGCGATGCTCGATCTGGCACGGCCCACCGTCATCGCCGGCTGGGCCGGCCTCGCCGCCCTGATGATCGTCCCGGCGACGATCATGATCCTGGTGTTCCCCGAGTTCGTGGCGTTCTGACCGAGCTCGGAGCCGGGCGGACAGGGCGAGGGCCCCGGCGGCCCCCGCAAATCATCGAGGGGCCTCACCGCGCCGGGCGGCGGCGATGCCCGCCTGCCATCCGGGGGCGCGCCCCCCGGCGGGCGGCTGGATCGCCTCGATCGGCAGGCCGCTGCGGGTGAGCAGCCATGAGATCACCGAGTTGGAATTCCACATGTCCCCGACGCCGAGCGCGTCCCGGCCCCAGACGAGCGGCGGCACCGAGGCCACCTGGTCGAGGAGCCTGCGTCCACGGTCCGGGTCGGTGCTCAGCGACCGGGGACCGCCGACCGCCTCGTCGGCGTCGGGCAGAACCCCGTCCGGCCACAGCCGCACCTCGTATCGGAAGAGCCGGGGCCGGGCGATCCATCGGCTGAACACCGGACCCTCCGCCATCACTCCCCGCGATGCGGTGTCGGCATCGGGGCTGGGCCACATGGTCTCGACGACGAAACGGCCCTCGGGGATATGGACCTGCAATGCGGTGTGATAGAGATCCAGCGGCTCTCTCCGCGCCAGGCGCGCCGTGAGCCCCTCATAGATGCGCCCGTTGAGCCGGACGAACCCGGAGCCGCCGGCGCCCAGCGGAATCCAGTAGAGGTCGATCGTTCCCATCGGGGAATTCTGGCCGACGGCGCTTCACCGGTCCAAGGGTCTCGTGTCCCTACCCGACCGGGACCTGCGACCCGGGACCGTGCCT
>JAUYIV010000401.1 GCA_030688105.1 Actinomycetota bacterium
AAGAGAAGAGAAGAGATGGCAGAGCAGCAGGAGCATCGGATTCGGATCCGCCTGAAGGCGTACGACCACGAGGTGGTCGACGAATCGGCGCGCAAGATCGCGGAGACGGTCATCCGTACCCAGGCCAAGATCAAGGGCCCGTTGCCGCTCCCGACAGAGATCCATCGCTATTGCGTCATCCGCGGACCGCACGTCCACAAGGACTCGCGCGAGCACTACGAGATGCGCATTCACAAGCGGCTGCTCGACATCCTCGAGCCGACGGCGAAGACCGTGGACTCCCTGATGCGCCTCGACCTGCCCGCCGGGGTGGAAGTGGAGATCAAGACGTGAAGGCGATCCTCGGCGAGAAGCTGGGTATGACCCAGATCTTCGATGACCAGTCGCAGGCCGTGCCTGTGACCGTCATCAAGGCCGGGCCGTGTCGCGTCGTGCAGATCAAGCGGCCGGAGAGCGACGGGTACGCCGCGATCCAGATCGCATACCGCGAAATGCCCGAGCGCCGTGCCAACAAGCCGACGGCGGGGCACTTCAAACGTGCCGGCCTCCCTCCGCATCGGCATCTCGTCGAGGTCAGGGTCGATGATGCCGACGCCTACGAGCTCGGCCAGGAGATCGGCATCGCCGACGTGCTCGCCAAGGGCGGACGCGCCGACGTCGCCGGCGTCAGCCGGGGCAAGGGATTCGAGGGTGTCATCAAGCGCCACAACTTCGCCGGGCAGGGCGCCAGCCACGGCGCCCATCGCGTCCATCGCGCCCCCGGCTCCATCGGCGCCTGCGCCACTCCATCTCGAGTCTTCAAGGGCATGAAGCTGCCCGGTCGCATGGGTGGCGAGAAGACCACGATCCTCAACCTCGAGGTGGTCGAAGTCGACGCCAAGCGCGGCCTGCTGATGCTGCGAGGTGCGGTTCCCGGCGCCAAGGGCGCCGTGGTGCTGGTCCGGGAGGCGGTGAAGGCAGTTGGCTGACGCACCCGTCGCTCGTGTCTACGACTCGGCCGGCAAGGAGACCGGCGAGATGAAGCTCGATCCCGAAATCTTCGGCATCGAGCCCAACGGTCAAGTGATGCATCAGGTGGTCACGGCTCAGCTCGCCGCCCTCCGCTCGGGGACCGCCAGCACCAAGACCCGCGGCGAGGTGCGCGGCGGAGGCCGTAAGCCGTGGCGCCAGAAGGGCCTCGGTCGCGCCCGGCAGGGCTCGATCCGCTCTCCGCAATGGCGCGGCGGCGGCGTCGTTCATGGTCCCCGGCCCCGGGACTACTCCCAGCGCACCCCCAAGAAGATGCGCAGGCTCGCCCTCAACAGCGCGCTCTCCACCCGGGCCGCCGAGGGCCAGATCCGAATCGTCCAGGCACTCGACTGGGACACCCCCAAGACCAAATCCGCCAACGCGCTCCTCGAGGCGATGGGGATCACCGGCAAGGTGGTCTTCGTGCTCGGCGCCTCCGATCGGGTCGCCGCCAAGTCGGTTCGCAACCTTCCGCAGGTGGCGGCGGTCGACCCGGGCCAGCTCAGCACCTATGACGTCCTCTGGGCCGAGACGGTGCTGTTCACCTCGGACACGATCGGCATGGTCGGCACCGCCGGCTTCGACGTGGCGGACGACGACTTCGTCCCCGACGAGGCTGGAGGTGAGTCGTGAAGAACCCGCGCGACATCATCATCGAGCCGGTGGTCTCTGAGAAGTCTTACGACCTGATCGAGGACGCCAACACCTACACGTTCGTCGTCGACCGTCGCACCACGAAGACCGAGATCAAAGAGGCGGTGGAGACGATCTTCGGCGTGAAGGTCGTCCGGGTCAACACCATCAACCGCAAGGGCAAACGGAAGCGGACGGGCTGGGTATACGGCACTCGCCCGGCGTCGAAGCGGGCAATGGTGACGCTCGCCGAAGGCGACGAGATAGACATCTTTGGGGTGTGAGCATGTACGGAAGCACTGAAACTGATCGCGTGAACGGGGCCCCCAGCCCCCAGCCGCCAGCGGCCAGCCAGAGGGCTGTCTTGCTCGAGGCTGGAGGCTGGAGGCTGGAGGCTGCCTCATGCCAGTGAAGAAGTACAAACCCACGTCTCCGGGGCGGCGGTTTCGGACGGTCTCCGACTTCTCCGACGTCACCACCGACTCACCGGAGAAGAGCCTCACCGACAAGCAGGCGGGGACCGGTGGTCGTAACGCCCATGGGCGCATCACCTCGCGCCATCGCGGCGGGAGGCACAAGCGCCGCTACCGCATGATCGATTTCCGCCGCGACAAGGACGGGGTACCCGCCCGCGTCGCCTCGATCGAGTACGACCCCAACCGCAATTGCCGTATCGCCTTGCTCAATTACCACGACGGCGAGAAGCGGTATATCCTCGCCCCGCTCCGCCTCGTCGTGGGGGACCGGGTGGAGTCGGGGTCGGGTGCGGAGATCAAGCCCGGCAATGCTCTCCCGCTACGGAACATCCCTGCGGGAACCATGGTGCATGCCGTCGAGCTCCGACCCGGCGGCGGCGCGAAGCTCGGCCGCTCGGCGGGGACCTCCATCCAGCTGATCGCCAAAGAGGGCAGCCTTGCCCTGTTGCGCCTTCCCTCTGGGGAGATCCGCAACGTGCCCCTGGACTGTCGGGCCACCGTCGGACAGGTGGGCAACCCGGAGGCCGAGCTCGTCAAGAGCGGCAAGGCGGGCCGGAAGCGCTGGCAGGGCGTCCGACCGCAGAGCCGCGGGGTTGCGATGAACCCCGTCGACCACCCGCTCGGTGGCGGCGAGGGCAAGGCGAGTGGGGGCCGCCACCCGGTGAGCCCGTGGGGCAAGCCGGAGGGGCGGACCCGAAAGAAGAACAAGGGAAGCGACAAGATGATCGTGCGACGCCGTTCTAAGAAGGGGAAGAGGTAGCCGATGGCACGGAGCCTGAAGAAGGGTCCCTTCGTGGATCAGCACCTCGTCGACAAGGTCGAGCGCGCCAACAAGAGCGGCGACAAGCGGGTGATCCGCACGTGGAGCCGTCGCTCGACGATCATCCCCGAAATGGTCGGCCAAACGCTGGCCGTCCACGACGGGCGTAAGCACGTCCCGATCTACATCACCGAATCCATGGTTGGGCACAAGCTCGGCGAGTTCGCCCCGACGCGGACGTTCCGCGGCCACGCTGGGGAAAGGGCGGCGAGGAAGCGATGAAGGTCCATGCTCGCGCCGCGTACATCCGCCAGGCACCCTCGAAGGTGCGCCTGGTGCTCGACCTCGTGCGCGGTCTCCCCGTCGACGAGGCCCGGCACGTGCTCGATTTCACCAATCGCCGGGCGAGCGACCCGGTGCGGAAGGTGCTCGAGTCGGCGGTGGCCAATGCCTCCCACAACCATGCGCTCGACCCCTCCGAGTTGCGGGTGGTGGCCGCCTTTGCCGACGAGGGCCCGACCCTGAAGAGGGTCAAGGCCCGCGCCCGGGGACGGGCAACCCAGATCATCAAGCGCACCAGCCACATCACCATCGTGGTCGGTGACGGACACGAAGACGAGGCGGTGCACTGATGGGCCAGAAGATCCACCCGTACGGGCTCCGACTCGGGATCGTCACCGACTGGAAGTCCCGCTGGTACAGCGAGAAGGACTACGCCAGGCAGGTGCTCGAGGACGCCAGGATCCGCGGACTGCTGACCGACGAGCTGCAGCGCGGCGCCGTCTCGCGCGTCGAGATCGAGCGCATCGGTGACAAGAAGGTGCAGATCGACATACACACGGCCCGCCCCGGTGTCGTCATCGGGCGGAGCGGCAGCGAGGTCTATCGACTCCGCACCCTTCTCGAGAAGCTCACACAACGCGAGATCAAGATCAACGTCATCGAAGTGCAAGATCCGGAGACCGATGCCCAGCTGCTCGCCCGAGGCATCGCCGATCAGCTCCAGGGCCGCGTCTCATTCCGCCGGGCCATGAAGCGCGCCGTGCAGACTGCGATGAAGGCCGGCGCCCAGGGTGTCCGGGTCCAGGCCTCGGGCCGGCTCGGTGGATCCGACATGGGCCGGCGAGAGTGGTACCGCGAGGGCCGGGTGCCCCTCCACACATTGCGGGCCGACGTGGACTTTGGCATTGCCACCGCCCGCACCACGGTGGGCGCGATCGGGATCAAGGTCTGGGTCTACAAGGGCGACGTCGTCCCTTCGCTCTCGGCGACGCGCGAGAAGATCGCCGCCGAGGCGGCACTCGCCACCGGGGGTCCAACCTCCCGTCGGGCACCGGCGAAGGCCCGAGCCGAGCAGGCAGCCGGGGAGCGCCCCCGGGGCCTCATCGAGGCCGGGGGCGGCAAGCGCCTGGTCGAGGCCGGGGGCGGCAAGCGCCTGGTCGAGGCAGGTGGCGGCCGACGGGTCGACGCCGAGTCTGCGCTTTCCGACTTGGAGGAGGAGCGCGAGGTCGCCGGGGAGACTCTCCAGGTGTCCGATGACGACATCGTGCTCGAGGAGCCAACCGCCGCCGAGACGGTCGCCGAGCCGGCCGGCTCCGGGCCCGCAGCCGACGAGGCTCCCGCCGACACACCCGACGACGAGGAGGCTCCCGCAGCCGAGGCTCCCGCCGACACCCCCGACGACGAGGAGCAGGGGTAGGCCATGCTGATGCCGAAGCGTGTCAAATGGCGCAAGCAGCAGCGGGGCAACATGCGCGGCAACGCCAAGGGAGGCACCGTGGTGACCTCGGGCGAGTTCGGTCTGCAGGCCCTCGAGCCGGCGTGGATCACGTCGCGGCAGATCGAGGCGGCGCGTGTCGCCATGACCCGGTACATCAAGCGGGGTGGGAAGGTCTGGATCAACATCTTCCCGGACAAGCCGGTCACCCAGAAGCCCGCGGAGACCCGCATGGGCTCCGGAAAAGGCAACCCGGAGTTCTGGGTCGCCGTGGTGCGACCCGGTCGGGTGATGTTCGAGCTCGCCGGCGTCCCCGAGGATCTGGCTCGTGAGGCGATGCGCCTCGCCGGGCACAAGCTCCCGGTCAAGACCAAGTTCGTGAGGAGGGAGGAGCTGTGAAGCCGGCAGACCTGCGCGACCTCCCTTACGACGAGCTCAAAGAGAAGCTCGACCAAGCCAAGGAGGAGCTCTTCAACCTCCGTTTCCAGCTGGCGACCAACCAGCTGGACAACACCGCCCGTCTACGCACGGTGCGCCGCGAAGCGGCCCGCATCGCCACGGTGATGCGCGAGCAGGAGATCGAGGCGTACTTCGAGATGGAGGAGAAGGGCGATGAGTGATCGCGCCACCCGCAAGATCCGTACCGGGGTCGTCGTGTCCGACGCCCGCGACAAGACCGTGACGGTCGAGATCAGGGAGTCGACCCGGCACTCC
>JAUYIV010000407.1 GCA_030688105.1 Actinomycetota bacterium
CGGCGCGGTCCTCTGTCCCGGCGGGATCCTCCTCATCGACACCAGGGCGAGCCACCGGCAGGCGCAGGAGCTCGAGCGGTCGCTCGATGTCTTCCGGCTCCCGGTCCGCTGGGTGATCAACACCCACCACCATTGGGACCACACCTTTGGGAACGCGGTGTTCGGGGGCTCGGCCATCTGGGGTCACGCCCGCTGTGCCGACGCCCTCCGCGAATACGGGGAAAAGATGCGCGACGCCGTCGTCGCCAGGGCGCCCGACCACGCCGCAGAGCTCGGCGAGGTGACGATCGTGCCCCCGAAGTTCACCTTCACCGACGAGTCGAAGGTCTCCTTCGGCGATCGCGAGGTGATCCTGCGTCACCTGGGAAGGGGGCACACCGACAACGACGTCGCCGTGTTCGTGTCCGACGCCGGGGTGGTATTCGCCGGCGACCTGATCGAGGAGGGTGCGCCGCCATCGTTCAACGACGCGTTCCCGCTCGAGTGGCCCGACACCACAGCGGCGCTGGCGGCAGTCTCCGGCGGAGTGGTGGTGCCGGGACACGGATCGGTGGTGGACGCGGCGTTCATCAACACCCAGCAGCAGGAGTTGGCCGAAGTCGCCGATCTGGCCCGCGAGCGCCACGCCGAGGGGATGACGCCCGAGGCGGCCGCGAAGGCGGGCGGGCCGTACCCATCGGAGACTCTCGAAACGGCGTTCGTCCGGGCATGGAACGAGCTGCGAGAGGCGCCGTGACCCCCGAGTGGTTCACCAAGGCGCTGCTGGCCGACCGACGCGAGCGGACGATCGATGTCGAGGGCGCTCACATCCACTTCGTCGAGTGGGGCGAGGTCGGCGACCCCGGACTGGTCTTCGTCCACGGCGGGGCGGCCCACGCCGAGTGGTGGGCCCACCTGGCCCCCCTCTTCACGTCCCACTACCACGTGACCGCGATGGACCTCAGCGGTCACGGCGACAGTGGTTGGCGCGAACGCTACTCACACGATCTGTGGGCCCGAGAAGTCGTTGCGGTCGCCGAGGCGGCCGGGTTTCCCGGACCGCCGGTCGTCATCGGGCACTCGCTCGGGGGTCTTGTCACCATCCAGACCGCAGCGACCCATGGCGACGACCTGGCGGGCGCGGTGATCGTCGACTCGCCGGTGCGCCGCCCCGACCCCGAGTCCGAGGAGGGCACCCGCGGCCGGGCCTTCCGATCGCCGGGCATCTACCCCGAACTCGAGGTCGCCCTGGGCCACTTCCACCTCATCCCCCCTCAGCCCGACCCGGAGCCTTGGGTTCTCGAGCATGTCGCTCGCAACTCCTTGAAGGAGACCGCTCACGGCTGGACGTGGAAGTTCGACCCCAACCTGTTCACCCACACGATGGTGGCGATGAACGAGCAGCTGGCCTCGGTACGGTGCCGGGTGGCGGTGCTGCGGGGCGAATACAGCGTGGTCGTGCCCGAGGACACCGCGGCCTACATGTACGACCTCATGGGCCGGGTCTCACCGGTGGTGACCATCCCCGAGGCGCACCACCATCTGCTGCTCGACCAGCCGCTGTCACTGGTGTCGTCACTGCGGACGCTCCTCGCCGATTGGGAGCACTCGGTCCCTTTCGCGCGATCCTGACGCGCCGGGGCCCGGCCTGAGCCGGGCCCCGAGCGGTCGAGTGGATCGTCGGCTGAACCCGTGACCACTGACGACCAGACGGGTTTCTGGGTGCGTCAATGGAGCGGTTCGACGCACTCGGGATAGTTGTTCTTCACGTCATTGACCAGGGTCGACACCGGATGCTCGGCCAGCCCCCGTCCCGGAGGGGGAACGAGCATCGCACGAAGGGCCTGCCGATCCTCGAAGTCGGGATCGAGCCAGTGCTCCCACGCCTCCCCGGGCAGAACGACCGGCATTCGATTGTGGAGCCTTCCCACGAGGTCGTTCGGCTCGGTGGTGACGATCGTGCACGTGGTGACGCGCTCCCCTTCGGCATCTCGCCACGACGCCCACAGCCCGGCCAGCGCCAGCGGCGCGCCGTCGACCGCGTGGATGAAGTGGGGCAGCTTCGCCCCCGACTCGAGGCGCTCCCACTCGTAGAAGCCGTCGGCGGGGACGATGCAGCGATGTCGCTCGAACGAATCCTTGAAGGCCGCCTTCGACGCCACGGTCTCGGCGCGGGCGTTGATGTGCTTCGCCCCGACCTTGGGCGAATCGGCGTACCAAGGGATCAGGCCCCACTTGAAGGTGCCAAGGGTGCGTTCACCGTCGTGCTGGGCGACGGCGTAGACCAGATCGGTGGGTGCCACATTCCACGAGGGGTCGAGTGCCTCGGGCACCAGCGGAGTGGCTCCGAAGTAGTCGGCATACGACTGGGCGCTCTGAGCCTGGACGAATCGCCCACACATGTGCGCGATTCTCGCGCAGCGACGGCACACCACGGGGCGAGCCCCCACATCGGCTGGCTCGCCGACCACGAGCGCCCACCCAACCGGACGCCCCCACACGTGCCCTCCCTCGCGCCGCCCCTTCGGGCGTTGCTCCGGACAATCGAGGCACCCCGATGGTGGCCACCTGCCGCCTCACTACCCTCCCAGGGGTGGCGATCACCACGCATTCTGCGGTTCCGGATGAGCGGAATACCGGCGTGCTCGTCTACCTGAACGGTGAATTCGTCACCCGCGACCGGGCCCGCATCTCGGTGTTCGACTCGGGATTCCTCGTTGGCGACGGCATCTGGGAGGGAATCAGGCTCCACCACGGGCGTTTCGCCTTCCTGGATCGGCACCTGGACCGTCTGTTCCACGGGCTCGAGACGGCCGCGATCGACCCCGGGTTGACCCGCCTGGAGGTGAACACCCTGTTGCGCAGCGTCGTCGATCGCAACGGGATGACCGATGGCGTCCACGTGCGCCTGATGATCACTCGCGGCGACAAGAGGACGCCCTCACAACACCCGGCGAATCTCGTGGGAGGCCCGAACGTCGTCGTCATCGCCGAGTGGAAGCAGGCCGACTCTGGAGTCAGGGACCGCGGGATCAAACTCGCCACGTCCAGCGTGCGACGGCCGCCGCCCGACACCCTCGACCAGCGCCTCAACACCCATTCGAAGATCCATGAGGTCATCGCGCTCGTCGAGGCCATGAGAGCGGGCGCCGACGAGGCCCTGATGCTCGACACGGAGGGAAACGTCGCGACCTGCAACGCCACCAACTTCTTCATGGTCGCCGACGGCGAAGTCTGGACCTCGGCGGGCCATTCCAACCTGCCGGGGATCACGCGGGCCGTAGTGCTGGAGGAGGCCCGGGCCGCCGGAATCCCGGCCCATGAACGCCCCTTTGACGTATCCG
>JAUYIV010000411.1 GCA_030688105.1 Actinomycetota bacterium
GCGGCACGCAGCGCCTCCACCAGCCGGCTCGACTCCGAGGCGTCGACCACCGAGTCGGCACCGCCGTGGATCACCAGGAACGGCGACCTGCTCGATGTCGCCCGGTGGATCGGCGAGGCTCTCAGCCAGAGCTCCCGGTTCGTGAACGGGTCGGACTTCAGCACCTGGGTCTGCAGGTAGGCCCACTTGGCGGACACGCCATCGTCGCCGAAGAGATCATGCACCCCGTAGATCGGGATGGCCAACTGGGGGAACCCGCCCCCGAAGTCCCAATCGTCCGCCATGGCCGCCAGGGCGGCCAGCTGGCCCCCCGCCGAGCCACCGGCGATCGCGATGAATCCTGGATCGACCCCGAGCTCCGACGCGTTCTCCCTCGTCCACCGGAGCAGTGCCCGGATGTCCTCGAGATGATCCGGGAACGTCGCCTCCGGGCTCAGGCGATAGGTCGGAGCGAGAACCACCCAGCCCACCCGGGCCATCCGGTGGATGAGCGGCCGGGCCTGACGGCCGGGGCGCCCCCTCCACCATCCACCCCCATGGATGTGGACCAGTACCGGCGCAGGTGACCGAGCGCCGTGCCGCGCGATTCGATCGACCACGTTTCGCTCGTGGGGGCCGTACGAGAGGGTGTCCACGCGGAACGGCCCGGGAAGCGGCGGATAGGGACGTAGCAGCGACCTCATCCTGACACGCGGGAGCGACACCGGCGATCCGAGAAGCTCACCGACGCCGGCCTCGATCGAGGGCCTTGCTCGAATGCTATGTGCGATGGTGATCACGAAGAGCATCGCCGAGAACCCCGACAGCACGAGGCCGGAGTTTCCGGCCCATCCGCCGGCCGAACCGGCAGCGGCGGAGAGTGCCACCGTGGCAACCAGCCCCGCCAGGAACCAGGGGGCCAACTCGGCGGCGACCATCGCCGGCACCCACCATGGCCCGCGGATCCCCCGGCTCCGGGTGGCCGCCACCCCGAGACCGAGAGCGGCGGACGACAGCGCGAGGAACACGAAAGACATCGGACCAGGGTACGGCAGCCGCCCCGCCCCACGATCGCGGGCGCGGGTATAGTCCGCGCAGGACGACCCCTAAGGAGTGAAATGGTCGAGGCCTACGTGCTGATCCAGACCGAGGTCGGGAAGGCGGCCCAGGTAGCCATGGAAGTCGGGAAGATCGACGGGGTGAAGGCCTCCGAAGCCGTCACCGGCCCGTACGACGCCATCGTCCACGCGTCCGCCGACGACGTCGACTCGCTCGGCAAGTTGGTTGTGGCCAAGATCCAGGCCGTAGAGGGGATCACCCGGACACTCACCTGCCCGGTCGTCAAGCTCTGAGAGCCCTCGGCCCCCAGCCATCGGCCTTCAGCCGGATGGTGGTTCGCGGCTACGCCAGCGCCAATCCCACGAGCTCGTCGCACAGCTCCGCGTAGGACATGCCGGTGGCAGCCCACATCATCGGGAACATCGACTTCGGCGTGAAGCCGGGCATGGTGTTCAGCTCGTTGACGAGAAACCCGCGGCCGTCGGCCTCGTAGAAGAAGTCGACCCGGGCCAAACCCTTGCATTCCAGCACCTCGAAGACCTGGCACGCCATGGCACGGACGATCGCCGCCTCCGACTCGTGCAGCGGTGCGGGGACGATCAGCTCGGTGGCGTCGTCCCGGTATTTGGCGTCGTAGGTGTACCAGCCCTCCTTGACGACGATCTCCCCGGGCACCGACGCCCGGGGCCCCTCGAGGACGGCGACTTCGATCTCGCGCCCCTTGACCTCGGCCTCGACGATCACCTTGGGCCCGTGGCGGAGGGCGTCGTCGATGGCGTCCTTGAGGCTCCCCTCGTCGTCGGCCCTCGATATCCCCACCGACGACCCCAGAGCCGCCGGCTTCACGAACACCGGGAAACCGAGATCGTCGCCGATGTCGCCGACGACATCCGCCGGATCGTCGAGGTAGGAGGACCTGCGCACGACCATGTAATCGCTGATCGGCAGGCCGGCGTCACGGCAGAGCCGGTTCGCCACATCCTTGTCCATGGCGACCGCCGACCCGAGCACGCCCGATCCGACGTAGGGCAGCCCGGCCATCTCGAAGAGGCCCTGGATGGTGCCGTCCTCCCCGAAGGGCCCATGAAGCACCGGGAAGGCCACGTCGACATCGCGGGCGCGTCCCTCGACGAGGAGGCGCCCCCCGGGCACCTCGAGGAGCACCCGCGGGCCTTCGGCCACCAGGGGGCGGCCACCGGGATCCGCCAGGTGCCAGACGCCGTCCCGGGCGATTCCGACGGCCACGACCTCATGGCCGCGGCTCTCGAGAGCCTCGAGAGTGGAGACCGCCGAAACACACGACACCTCATGCTCCTCGGAGCGACCGCCGAAGAAGAGGGCAACTCGAGCCATGGGTGAGATCCTGCCGTGAGCCTGCGGTCAGCCGGATTGTACCGAGGGCCCCTCGGCCGGCACCGCCTCTCGAAGAGTCACCGTGGCGCTGCGCGGTCGGCGTACCCCCACACCGCGGCCATGTCTCGCCCGAAGGTCCTCGCGACGGGGAACCTAGCCTTCCTCGGTACCTGCGGCGGCGATCGCATGAAACCCGCCGTCGACATGGACCACCTCGCCGGTCGTCATCGGCGCCCAGTCGCTGAGCAGCACCGCGATCATCCGCGCCACCGGCTCGGGGTTGCCGATGTCCCAGGTCAGCGGGGCCCGCTCGGCCCACACCTCCTGGAACTTGGCAAACCCCGGTATCGACTTGGCCGCCACCGTCCCCAGCGGGCCGGCGGAGACGGCGTTCACCCTGATGCGGTGCTCGCCCAGGTCTCTAGCCAGATAACGCGTCACCGCCACCAGTGCCGC
>JAUYIV010000414.1 GCA_030688105.1 Actinomycetota bacterium
GGAGTCACCGTGACCGGCCGCGGGGTCATGGCCTCGCTCACGACCACCGAGTCGGAGGGTCCGCCAGTCCTCACGATGTCCGAGACCGTTATGACACCGACGAGCCGTCCATCGTCCACCACCGGCAGGCCGTGCAGCCGATGGCGATCCATCAGCCCCTGAGCCTCGGCCGTCGTCACCGCCGACCCGGTTACCACCGGCTCACGCTCGACGATCTCGGCCACGGTCACGGTGTCGAGCAGATCCACCTCGGTCCGCCGGGTGGGCCGGATGCCCATCTTGCGAAGCGCCATCGAGTACACACTGTCGCGGTGGACCCGGTCGCCCAGGAAGGTGGCGAGCGACGCCGCCAGCATGAGAGGCAGCACCAGCCCGTAATCCTGGGTGATCTCGAACACGATCAGGATCGAGGTCAGGGGGGCCCGGGCCACAGCGGCGAAAGTGGCCGCCATCCCGACGACGGCGAACGAGCCCGGCTCCAGGGTCGATACCGACCAGACCGGTGCGATCAGGTCGGCAAAGCCGGCTCCTAGGGCGGCCCCGATGAACAGGCTGGGCATGAAGGCTCCCCCCGAGCCGCCGGAGCCCAACGTCAACGCAGTCGCCAACACCTTGGCGGCACAAATGCCCAGCACCGCATACCAGACGATGGATTCGGTGCTGAGCAAGTTGAGAAGTCCCAGGACGTAACCCTGCCCCGTTCCGAGCACTCTCGGCTCGACGAGGCCAACCCCGGCAACGAGCAAACCGAGCACGACCGGCGTGATCCAGGCGCGTCTCGGCTTGGGTAGAGAGTCGACGCCGTTGATCGCCCGCAGGAACAACCAACCGACGAGCGCGGCGAGGACCCCGAGAATCGCGTAGAGCGCGAGTTCCCGCGGGTCCCTGACTCGATGCGGGAAGGCTCGCAGGATCAGGTCCTCGCCCACGATGGATCGAGTCGTGACCGCGGCTGCGACCGAGGCAACCACCACCGCGTTTAGGTGTCTGATGGCGAAGTTCCCGAGGATGACCTCCATGGCGAAGAGCATCCCGGCTATCGGAGCGTTGAATGAGGCGCCGATGGCGGCACCCGCACCCGCGGCGACCAGGCTTCGGACCCGATCCTCGCCAAGCCCGGTGTGCCGGGCGATCGACGATCCTATGGAGGATCCGACCTGGACGATCGGCCCCTCTCGTCCTGCCGACCCGCCCGAGCCGATGGTCAGAGAAGTGACCAAGATCTTGAACGGGGCGGATCGCGTCGGGAGGTACCCGGAGCGCACTGCCAGTGCGGCGGCCGCCTCGGGGACCCCGTCCCCCTCCACTTCCGGAGCGAACCGCCGGGCTATCGCCCAAGCCGTCAGCAAGCCGAGCGGGATCGATGCGAGGAAGATCGCCCTCGGTGCGTCCAGTGACTCCCCGGCCCACTCGATAGCCCGGCCGAGGCCCTCGAGTGCCCCGATCAGGGTGGCAGCGGCCAGCCCGACGACGACGCCGACCGCGACCGCCAGAGCCAGGAACACGGCCGTGCCGCGCCGCTGCATCGCGGTTCTGAGAAGGGTCCACAGCCGGCGGAGCATTACCCGTGGACGATAACCAGAGGGACTCGGTTCACAGTAAACAGTTCACAGGGAACGGTTCAAAGTGAACAGTGGGAAAAGCCGACCGGGTCATCCGCTCTTACTGTCGACTGTCGACCGTGAACCGTGAACTCTTTCAGACCAGCTCGACAACGGCCATCTCGGCGCCATCGCCGCGGCGTGGACCGAGGCGTACGATCCGGGTGTAGCCCCCGGGCCGCTCGGCATACCGGGGCGCCACTTCATCGAAGAGCCGCGTCACCACCTCCGTGTCCTCGATGTCCTCGAGGACGATTCGACGAGCGTGCAGTGTGCCCGTACGCGCCCTGGTGATCAGCTTCTCCGCGTAGGGACGGAGCATCTTCGCCTTGGCGACGGTCGTCGTGACCCGCTCGTCCCAGATCAAGTCCTTGGCGAGGTTGCTGAGGATGTGCTTCTGGTGGGTGGCGTCTCCACCGAGGCGCGGGCCTCTCTTCGGCCGAGGCATCAGGCGGTGACCTCTTGGTCACGAGCCGAGGCCAGCGAAAGCCCGAGCTCGTCGAGCTTGGCAGCCACCTCTTCGAGACTCTTCTGGCCGAAGTTGGTGATGTTGAGGAGCTCCTCTTCGGTCTTCAGCACCAGCTCGCCAACGGTCTGGATCTGGGCGCGTCGCAGGCAGTTGCGGGGACGCTCCGACAGGTCGAGGGCCTCGATGGGGAGATCGAGGTCGGGCGACGACGATTCCGCCGTCACGACGTCACCCAGCTCGAGTCCGATGCCCTCGCCAAAGTCCGCGAAAAGCCCCATCAGTTCGTTGAGCGTCTTGCCTGCCGAGGAAATCGCTTCTCGTGGGGTGACCGCGCCGTTGGTGTGCACGTCGAGGACGAGCTTGTCGAAGTTGGTCATCTGGCCGACCTGGGTGCTGCCCACCGTGTACGCCACCTTGCGCACCGGAGAGAAGATCGAGTCGATGGGGATCACGCCGATCCCTTCGCCTCGGTTGTTCTTGTCGGCGCTCCGATAGCCGACACCCCGCTCGGCAGACATCTCGATCTCGAGCTTGCCCGATGACGAGAGCGAGGCGATGTGGTGGTCGGGGTTCACGATCTCGACCCCGGCCGGCGCCTTGATGTCCCCGGCGGTGACATCACCCTTGCCCTTGGCGGTGAGGTACAGGGTCTGGGGCCCATCGACCTCGATCCGTAGGACGACCTGCTTGAGGTTCAAGATGATGTCGACGACGTCCTCGGTCACGCCGGGGACGGTGGTGAACTCGTGCTGGACCCCCTCGATGCGGACGCTGGTGATCGCCGCACCCGGGATGCGCGCCAGCAACGTTCGGCGAAGGGTGTTGCCGAGCGTGTACCCGAACCCCGGCTCGAGTGGCTCGACGATGAACCGGGAGCGGTCGTCATCGACGACTTCTTCCTCGATCTGTGGACGCTGGACGATCAACACGTTGCGGGCCCCTTACTTCGAGTACAGCTCGACGATCAGCTGCTCCTGAACCTGGGTGTCGATCTGCACCCGGCTCGGGAGGCTGGTGATGGTGATCTTGCGGGCATCGGCGTCGACGTCCATCCACTCGACGGGGCTCCGCTGGCCCGAGGTGTCGACCGCGTGCTGGATGGCGATCATGCCCTTGCTCCGGTCCTTCAGGGTGACCACGTCATCGGTGCGGACCCGATACGAGGGGATGGTCACCCGGCGTCCGTTGACCCGAAAGTGACCGTGCGAGACCAGCTGACGCGCCTGGGCCCGTGACTCGGCGAAGCGAGCCCGATACACGACGTTGTCGAGCCGGCTCTCGAGGATGCGAAGGAGGTTCTCCCCCGTGATCCCCTTCTGGCGGGCAGCCTCCTTGTAGTAGCCGCGAAACTGCTTCTCGAGGACACCGTAGATTCGGCGGGCCTTCTGCTTTTCCCGCAACTGGATGAGGTACTGGGTCTCCCGGATGCGGCCGCGGCCGTGCTCACCGGGGGGATACGGCTTGCGTTCGACGGCGCATTTGCTCGACTCGCAGCGAGCTCCCTTGAGGAACAGCTTGGTGCGCTCCCGGCGGCAGAGCTTGCAGACCGGGCCGGTGTATCTCGCCATCAGGCACCCCGCCGCTTCTTGAGTCGGACTCCGTTGTGTGGAATGGGAGTCACGTCCTTGATACCGGTGACCTCCATACCCATGGTCTGCAGGGTGCGAATCGCGGTCTCCCGGCCCGAACCCGAGCCCCGAACGATCACATCGACCTTCCGCATGCCGTATTCGCCGGCGCGCCGAGCAGCCTGCTCGGCGGCCACCTGAGCAGCGTAGGGGGTCGACTTGCGTGACCCCTTGAACCCCACCGTCCCTCCAGAAGTCCACACCAAGGTGTTCCCCTCGAGGTCGGTGATGTTGATGATGGTGTTGTTGAAGCTTGCGGTGATGTGCGCCTCCCCGTGGAGGATGTTCCGCCGTTCCCGACGGCGCACCGGCTTCTTCTTGTCGGCCAACGGATCGACTCCTCGCTGCCTACTTCGTGACCTTCTTCTTGCCCGCGATGGCCCGGCGAGGGCCCTTCCGAGTGCGGGCGTTGGTGTGGGTGCGCTGGCCCCGCACCGGGAGGCCGCGGCGGTGCCGCATCCCCTGGTAGGTGCCGATCTCGACCTTGCGCTTGATGTTCTGCGCCACCTCTCGCCGAAGATCACCCTCGACGCGGAAATTGGCATCGACGTACTGCCGGATCTTCGACACCTCGTCATCGGTGAGATCACGGACCTTGGTGTCGGGGTCGATGCCAAGGTCGGCACAGGCCGAGCGCGATGCGCTGCGGCCCACGCCGAAGATGTATGTGAGGCCGACCTCTACCCGCTTGTCACGGGGAAGATCGACCCCGGAGATTCTCGCCATACCTCACCCCTGCCGCTGCTTGTGACGCGGGTTGGAGCAGATGACCCACACCCGGCCGCGCCTGCGGATGACGCGACACTTCTCGCACATCTTCTTCGCGCTCGGGCGTACCTTCTCGGGCTCTCTCTCCCTGC
>JAUYIV010000418.1 GCA_030688105.1 Actinomycetota bacterium
CGGCCGCGGCCTATCGCCTTCACTCCGAACGACGTCGTCGCCCAGCTCCTGCCGGACGAGGCGGGGGTCGATCCCGGTTCGCTCCTCGAGGTCCTGGAACAGGGCGAGCACGCCGGGCGTTGACGGGTTGGTTCCGGAGGACCGACCCATCTATATGATGAGCTACCGATGGCCCTGCTGAAGAAGATCCTGCGCGCCGGCGAAGGCAAGACCCTCAAGCGCCTCCAACGCCTCGTCGACGAGGTCAACGCCCTCGAACCGGCCATCGAGCCCCTCTCCGACGAAGCCCTTCGCGCCAAGACCACGGAGTTCAGGGCACGCCTCGCCGAGGGCGAGACGCTCGGCGACATCGAGGCGGAGGCCTTCGCCGTCGTTCGGGAGGCGGCCAGGCGGGTGCTCGGCCAGCGGCATTTCGACGTTCAGGTGGTCGGTGCCGGGGCCCTCCACGGCGGCGCCATCGCCGAGATGAAGACCGGTGAAGGCAAGACGCTCGTCTCCACGATGCCGGCCTATCTCAACGCCCTCGAGGGCAAGGGTGTCCACATCGTCACCGTCAACGACTACCTGGCCCGGCGAGACGCGGAGTGGATGGGCGCGATCCATCGCTTCCTCGGGCTTCGCGTCGGCCTCATCCAGGCCGACATGCAGCCGGAAGAGCGCCGTCCCGAATACACCGCCGACATCACGTACGGGACGAACAACGAGTTCGGCTTCGACTACCTGCGCGACAACATGGCGATGGACCCGAAGTACATGGTGCAGCGGGGGCACAACTACGCCATCGTCGACGAGGTGGACTCGATCCTGGTCGACGAGGCGCGGACGCCGCTCATCATCAGCGGCCGCGTCGCCGAGACCGCCAAGTGGTATCGGGACTTCGCCCGCATCGCCGAACGTCTCCGGGCCGAGGTGCACTACGAGGTCGATGAGGGCAAGCGCCAGGTGATCACCACCGAGGACGGCGTCTCCCAGGTCGAGAAGTTCCTCGGCGTCGAGAACATGTACGACCACACCAACGTGGACCTGATCCACCACCTCGATGCCGCGCTCAAGGCGAAGACCCTCTACAACCGGGATGTCGATTACGTCGTCACCCAGGGTGAGATCAAGATCGTCGACGAGTTCACCGGGCGGATCCTCGAGGGCCGCCGCTACAGCGAAGGGCTTCACCAGGCGATCGAGGCCAAGGAGGGGGTCCGGATCAAGGAAGAGAACCAGACGCTCGCCACGATCACCCTGCAGAACTTCTTCAGGCTCTACGACAAGCTCGCCGGGATGACCGGCACCGCCCTCACCGAAGCGGGCGAGTTCATGGAGATCTACAAACTCGAGGTCGTCGAGGTCCCCACCAATGAGCCGGTCGCCCGGGCCGACCAGCCCGACCTGGTGTACATGACGGAGAACGCCAAGTTCGATGCACTCACCGACGACATCGTGGAACGCAACGCCAAGGGTCAGCCCATCCTCGTCGGCACCGTCTCCATCGAGAAGTCGGAACGCCTGTCCAATGTCCTCAAGAAGAAGGGGATCGTCCACGAGGTCTTGAACGCCAAGCACCACGAACGAGAGGCGATCATCATCGCCCAGGCGGGCCGCCTGGGAGCCGTCACGGTCGCCACCAACATGGCCGGCCGGGGGGTCGATATCCGTCTCGGGGGGAATCCGGAGGAGATGGCCAAGCTCGAGGCGCGCAAGCGCGGGCTGGAGCCGGAGACCCCCGAATGGGAGACGGCCTACGGCGAGGCGCACTCCGCGTTGCTCGCCGAAACGCGCTCGGAGGAGCAGAAGGTCATCGAGCTCGGCGGCCTCTACGTCCTCGGCACCGAACGCCACGAGTCGCGGCGAATCGACAATCAGCTGAGAGGGCGATCCGGGCGGCAGGGCGACCCCGGGGAGTCCCGCTTCTACCTGTCCCTCGAAGACGACCTGATGCGCCGCTTCGCCACCGACCGCGTCCAGTCGATCATGAGACGGCTCCGGATCCCGGAAGACGTCCCCATCGAGCACGGAATGGTCACGAAGGCGATCGAGCGGGCACAGCGCCAGGTCGAGTCGCAGAACTTCGAAATCCGCAAGAACGTCTTGAAGTACGACGAGGTGATGAATCGCCAGCGCGAGGTCATCTACGGCTGGCGACAGCGAGTGCTCCAGGGTCGTGACACCGAGCAGCTCGTCCGCGACTGGATCGACGAGGTGATCGAAGGCACGGTGGCGTCGACCATCAACGACGAGGTGGCGCCTTCGGAGTGGGACCGGGAAGACCTGCATCAGAGGCTGTCCGTGGTCTACCCGACCCGCCTGGCTCCGGCCGACTTGGTGGCCGGCGCGCACAGCCTCGACGACGTAGCAGAGAGAGCCCTCGAGGACGCCCAGGTGGTGTACACGGCGCGCGCCGAGGAGCTGGGCGAGAAGCTCCTGCGTTCGCTCGAACGGACGGTCGTGCTCTCGATTGTCGACAACAAATGGCGCGAGCACCTCGCCGAGATGGACTACCTGCGGTCGGGGGTGGGCCTGCGGGCGATGGGCCAGCGCGACCCGTTGACCGAGTACCAGCGCGAGGCCTACGACATGTTCTCCGAGATGGTCGACTCGATCAAGGACGACGCCGTGAAGTACCTCTATCACGCCCAGATCGTCCAGCAGCCGGCCCGCCCCGACCCCGTGGTTCAGCTCGGCGGGACGGGAGGCGCCGCCCTCAAGCGCCAGGCCACCGCCAACGGCAAGGTGGGCCGCAACGAGCCCTGCCCCTGCGGGAGCGGCAAGAAGTACAAGAAGTGTCATGG